>CP144815.1:118706-244218 GCA_036689405.1 Candidatus Stammera capleta
AAAAAAAAAAAAAGTAATATTATAATAATAAATTATAAAAATTATATACAAGAAATATATAATATTTTAAATAATAAATCAAAAATAAATAATATAAGAAAAATATCTACTTTAGCATTCGCTTTATCTGCAGTATCTGGTAGAAGAATGATAGAAATAATTAAAACAGGTAAATTTAAAATAATAAATAAAAAAAATAAAATAGAATTTAAGGGACAAGCAAAAACAAAAAATAAAAAAAAATATAATATATATCTATTATATAACCCAGAATTATTTATTAAAAAAATTAAAAAAATAAGAAATAACAAAATATTAAAAAAAATAATTAATAAAATAAATAAAAAAAAAAATAAATATTTATCAAAAAATTATCAAATAAGTAATTATTTATCAAATTCATTTAATAAATGATCAAAATTATTTTTTCAAAATAATAAAAGAACTTATAAAGATACAAGATCTATATATAGTCGTATATGTTTTCAAAAATGATTTAAAAAAGATAAAAAATGAAAAAAATATGATGAAGATATGTTTTTTTATAAAATATTAGGTCATAAAACTATAAATAGCCAAATACATTACAAACAATTCAAATTAAAAAATTTTGATAAAAAATGAGAACCTAAAATAAATAATAATAAAAGATATAAAAAAATATTAAATTTAGATAAAAATATACATAAAATAATAAAAAGAAAAAATGCATATAGAATACATGAAGTAACAAAAAAAATATTAATTAAAGATGATAATAAAACAATAAACAATTATATTTTAAGAAAATTTGGATTTAATACAATATTAATAAAAAAATATATAAAATATATATCAAAATATATAAACCAAAAAAAAATAAATGGAAGATATAAAATAATAAGAAAAAAAATAATAGAATAAATTTTAAAAAAGATACTAAATGAATTATTTAATATAAAAAAATAAAATATTAAATAATTCAATTTTAGTATATAAAAAGAACTAATTATAATAATATATATAAGATGCTAAATCTAAAATTTTTTCAGAATAAGCTATTTCATTATCATATCATGAAATTAATTTAACAAATTTATTATTTAATATTAAAGTAGATTTAGCATCAAAAATAGAAACTAATTTTTCACCATTAAAATCACTAGAAACTACATCATCATATGTAATACCTAAAATTCCCCTTAAATAACTTTTAGATGCTTCTTCTATAGAAGAACATATTTTTTTATAATTAACATTAGAATTTAACTTAGCAGTAATATCAACAAATGAAACATTAGCAACCGGAATTCTAAATGATATACTAGTAATTTTATTTTTTAAATCAGGAAATATATTTTCTAAATTATTAACTATATTATTAGAATAAGGAATAATATTACCTAATATATTTCTACTTATACGTAAATTTTTTAAAGAAAAGTTATCAAATATTTTATTAACAGAAGATGAATACATATTAGTTATAATAGCTTCATTAATATCAAAATTATCATGAATAACTTTAATTATTGGAGCTATACAATTAATAGTAGAAGAAGTATTAGACACAATATTTTGTCCATTATAATTATGATGATTAACTCCCATTACAAATATAGGAATATCATCTTCAGGTGAATTTGTTATAACTACATATTTAGCTCCTGATAAAATATGACCATAAGATAAATCTTTATTTAAAAATTTACCAGTAGATTCTATAACAATATCAATATATTACAATTAAACAATTTTTTAAATATTAAAAATTAATAATTATTAAATTAAATAAATAATATAATAATTATTATTAAATTCATAAAAATATAAAATTTATATATATAAATTTTAAAATATATTTAAAAAAAAATATTAATAATAATCTATATTAAAAAAAACAAAATATATAATATTAAATTATTACAAATAATAAATATAATATTTTTAAAAAATTAAATTTAATATAAATATAAATAATAATAAAATAAATATAAAGTACTAAATGAATTATTTATATAAAATAATTTGTATACAAATAATTCAATATTAGTACTCTTTTTTTTTTTTTAAAAAAATTAAAAAAAATAAAAATTTAAAAATTAATTATAAAAAAATTCCTATAAAGGAACTACATTAGTAGCTGATGGACCTTTAGCACCATCAGTTATTTCAAATTCAACAGACTGACCTTCTGTTAATGTTTTAAAACCACTACTTTGAATAGCGGAAAAATGTACGAAAACATCTTTATCACTATTTTCAGGAGTAATAAATCCAAAACCTTTAGATTCATTAAACCATTTTACATTACCTTTTACTCTTTTTGACATTAATATTACCTTTCAAAATAAAATATAATATAATAAATATTAACACAAATAAAAAATATTTTAAATAAAATTTTTATTAAAATATATAAATAAAAAATTAAATTTTATATAAATAATTATAATGAGCAAAAGCTAAAGCTAAAGCATCAGTAATATTAAAATTATATATTTTTTTTATATTTAATTTTTTACATATAAATTTACTTATAATTTTTTTATTAACATTTCCATCTAATATTAGATATTTTCTAATTTTTTTGACATTATATTCAAAAAAACTTATATTATTTAATAAAGCAATAGATATAACTATTCCAGATAATTTACTAAGTTTAATTAAAACATCATAACTTTTAAAATAAAAAAATTTTTCTATAACTAAAAAATTAGGTTTATAATTTATACAAATTCTAAATATATTTACATGCATATCATGTAATCTATCATTTAAATTAATAAAATTACTATTTATACAACCACTTTTAAAATATTTAATTTTATTATTTAAAATATCTAAAATACCATATCCAGTACAATATGTACCTAAATCAATACCAATAATTCTTTTCACAAATTAAATCCAAATATTAATCGGGAGAACCAGTTAATAAACATAAACCAGAATTAGTTTTAGGAAAAGCAATTACATCTTTTATATTTTTTATAT
Source organism: Candidatus Stammera capleta (assembly GCA_036689405.1). Lineage (GTDB taxonomy): Bacteria > Pseudomonadota > Gammaproteobacteria > Enterobacterales > Enterobacteriaceae > Stammera > Stammera capleta_X. The sequence goes on from CP144815.1 coordinate 121,686, forward strand.
CAGTTAATAACATAATAATTCTATCTAATCCTAAAGCTATACCTAAATGAGGAGGAGCACCATATTTAAGTGAATTTAAAAAAAAATTATATTTTTTTTTAATACCTAATATATTAAATATTTCTTTTTGAAACTCATAATTATGTATTCTTTTTGAACCACTTCCTAACTCATAACCATTAATTATTAAATCATATGAATTAGCAAATAATAAACTATAATTATCCATACATTTTAAATTAGATAAAGTTATATTTAAAGGCATAGTAAATGGATGATGATAAGCACTAATATTATTTGCAATATCATATGAAAACATAGGAAAATTAGTTACTCATATAGGATAAAAATCATTTTTTTTAAATAAATTAAAAAAATTACAATAATAATTTCTTAAATTTATTAAAAAACTAAAATCAAAATTTTTATTTAATAAAATTATAGAAATAAACGTATTTATTTTTATATTTAAATAACAAATAATTTTTTGAATAAAATCATTATCTACATTAAAATTACCAAAAATTTTATATTTATAAATATTATTTTTTTTATCATAAATATAAATACATAAATAATTATATATATTTTTGTTATTCAAAAAATTAAATATTAAATTTATATTTAATATATTAAAAACATTTTTAACTATAATAGTTTTTATATTATTTAAATTAAATTTTTTAAATAAATTTTTAAATAAAAATAAAGAGAAATTAAAATTATATTTTATAGGATTACGTAAATCAGGTTTTTCAGTACCATAAATATTAATAGAATCTAAATAACTAATCTTTTTGAAAAAATTATTTAATCTATAATTTTTAAAATTTAACCATATATTACATATTAATTTATTTATTAAATTATATAATATATCAAAATTAACAAAAGACATTTCTACATCTATTTGTGTAAATTCTGGTTGTCTATTTGAACGCAAATCTTCATCCCTAAAACATTTAACAATTTGATAATATCTATCTATACCGGAAATCATTAATAATTGTTTAAATATTTGAGGAGATTGAGGTAAAGAATAAAATTTATTTTTATAAATCCTACTAATTACTTTATAACTATTAGCTCCTTCAGAAAAAGATTTTGATAAAAAAGGAGTTTCTACTTCAATAAAATTATTTTTAATAAAATAACTATTAATAAAAAATTTAATATTAGATCTTAACTTAATTATATTTAACATATCATTTCTTCTTAAATCTAAATAACGATACTTAAATCTAATATTTTCACTATTATTAATATTATTAATATCTAAAGGTAAAGAAATAGAATAATTTAATATATTAATATAATAAGCTAATACCTCTAATGTATCAAAATTATCTTTCTTATTTTTTAAAATACCAAATATTTCAATACAAGATTCATTATTTAATAATAAAATATCATTTCATAAATGAGTAATATTTTTTTTACATAAAATTTGTATAAAACCACTAATATCTCTAAACTTTATAAAAATTATATTTTTAAATATTCTTATATTATTTACTCAACCAAATAAATTTACTTCTTCATTAATATTCTTAATTGTTAAATAATTACAATAATTACGCATAATAAATTACTCAATTTATTCTAAATTATAATATATTTATTAATATTATAATAAATATTATAAAAATAATAAATAAATTAAATAATATAATATAAAATATGAATATAAAAAAAATAATAATAAAAGAAATAAAAAATAGTTTAAAAAAAAAAAACATATATAAAAAATATAATTATAATATTAAAAATAATACTAAATATAGTGATTATCAAATTTATGATTTTATTAAAATATCAAAAAAAGAAAATATAAATATATATAAAATAATTAATATTTTTATAAAAAAAATTAAGAAATATAAAATATTTAAAAAAATAAATATTATAACACCAGGGATAATAAATATTTATATAAAAAAAAAAGAAATAGAAAAAATAATTAATATAAAATCAAAAATTAAAGATTTAGGAATAAAAAATAAAAAAAAAAATAAAATTATTGTAGATTACTCATCACCAAATATATCAAAAGAAATGCATATAGGTCATTTAAGATCTACAGTATTAGGAGATTATATATGCAATATATCAAATTTATTAGGAGATAAAGTTATAAAAATGAATCATATAGGAGATTGAGGAACTAATTTTGGAATGATAATAACTTTAATTAAAGAAAAAAAAATTAATATAAATAAATGTAATATTAAAAAATTAGAAAAAATATATAAAAAATCTCAATATATATTTTTAAAAAATAAAAAATTTGCTAAAAAATGTAGATTAAATACATTAAAATTACAAAATAATAATAAATATAATATTAATATATGAAAAAAAATAACTAATATAACTATATTAGAAAATCAAAAAATATATAAAAAATTAAATATAAAATTAAACAGAAAAAATATTTTTGGAGAAAGTTTTTATAAAAAAAAATTAAAATATATAGTTAAAGATTTAATTAAAAAAAAAATAGCACTAAAAGATAATAAAACAATTATTGTAAAAAATAAAAAAAATAATTTTAATTTAATAATTAAAAAAAAAGATGGGGCATTTTTATATAGTACTATTGATTTAGCATGTATAAAATATAGATACGAAAAATATAAAATAAATAAAATTATTTATTTAATAGATATAAGACAAAAAGAATATATGAAAAATATATTTTATATAGCAAAAAAAGCAAAATATATACCAAAAAAAATAAAATTAATACATTATTATTTTGGAAATATTTTAAATAAAAATAAAAAACCATTTAAAACAAAAAAAGGTAATAATATAAAATTAAAAAAAGTAATTAAAAAAACTATTAATTATGTAAAAACAATAATAAACAAAAAATACAAAAGAAAATATAATAAACAAAAAATATATAGAATATCAAAAAAAGTTTCTATAGCTGCCATAAAATATATGGATTTATCAAAAAAAAGAACAAAAAATTATATATTTAATATAAAAAAAATATTATCACTTAAAAATAATACTGGACCATATATACAATATTCTTATATTAGAATAATATCATTATTAAAAAAAAACAATACAAATATAACTAAATGTATAAAAAATAATAAATTTTATATATATAATAATTTAGAATTTGAAATATCAAAAAAAATATTAAATTTTGAAGAAATTATAAAAAAATCTTATAAAAATGGAACATCACATGAAATATGTAAATATTTATATAATTTAAGTATAAAATTCTCAAAAATATATGAATTAGAAAATATAACTAATATAAAAAATATAAAATATAAAAAAAGTAAATTAAAATTAATATCAATAATAGGAAAAATAATAAGAATAAGTTTAAATATATTAGGTATACCTATATTAAAAATAATGTAATTAATTAATTATTTTTTGTCCTATAGTAAAACGATATTTATTATTATAATCTTTATAAGAAAAGATATTATAATATCCTTTTAAACTAAAAAAAAAATTTATTATATCTACTTGACTAAAACAATGTTCAATAATTAATCATCCATAATTATATAAATAATTATAAGAATTTAATATTATTAATATAATATCATTTAAACCATTATTACTTGAAAATAAACTTATATAAGATTCAAATTTTATATCATTATTATATTTACTAAAAAAATTATCTATATAAGGAGGATTACTAATAATAATATCAAATAATACTTTTTTTTTATTTAAAAAAGAAAATCAATTACTTTGTTTAAAATAAATATTATTTGCATTTAATCTTAAAGAATTATATTTAGCTAACTTAATACATAACATATTTATATCTATTCCTAAAACATAAATTTTAGGAAAATATTTAGAAATAGAAATTGCAATAATACCTGATCCAGTACCTAAATCAAGTATTCTTTTAAAATTATTAATTTTAATTAAAAAAATAGCTAATTTAACCATAATTTCTGTATCTTGTCTAGGTATAAAAATATCAAAATATATTTTATATTCAAAAGATAAAAAATAACATTTATTTATTATATAATTTATAGGTTCACCTTTTAATCTTCTATATAATAGAGAATTCAAAAATACTAACTTTAAATAATCTATTTTATAATTTTTATTATTAATAATTATTCATAAAATATCTTTTTTTAATACATATTCTAATAAAATAAAACATTCATTAAATATATTTTTATTATAACAAGTATAAAATAATTTTATTTTTTTAAATCATTTATAAATATACATATTTATTTTTTATAATAATTTTTAATTAAAGGTTTTATTAATAAATTTAAATTACCATTTAATATATCATTTAAACAATATAAAGTTAAATTTATACGATGATCAGTTACTCTATTTTGAATAAAATTATAAGTACGACTTCTATCTCATCTTAAACCACTACCTAATAATTTTTTTTTATTACTATATTCTTTTTTATGTCTTTTACTTAATTCTAAATTATGAATTCTTGCTTTTAAAACTTCTAAAGCTCTAGATTTATTCTTATGTTGAGACCTTTCTTGTTGACATTCTACTACAATTCCTGTAGATAAATGAGTTATTCTAACAGCAGAATTAGTAGTATTTACATGTTGACCACCAGCACCAGAGGATCTAAATGTATCTATTTTAATATCTTCACTATTAATTATAGGTAAATTTTTAAGAGGTATATCAGGTATAACAGCTACTATACAAGTTGAAGTATGAATACGTCCTTGTGATTCAGTTTTAGGTATTCTTTGAACTCTATGACCTCCAGATTCAAATTTTAAATTTCCATAAACATTATTACCTACAATTTTAAATAATATTTCTTTATAACCATTTAAAAGATTACCCTGAACATTTATTAACTTTACTTTTCATTTCATCAATTCTATATATTTTATATACATTTTAAATAAATCTAAAGCAAATAATGAAGCCTCATTACCTCCAGTACCAGAATGAATTTCTAAATAAGCATTCAAAATATCTTTCTTATCTCTTTTTAAATAAAAAAAATATTTTTTTAATTTATTTGAATAATAATTAATTAAATTATTTAATTTATATATCTCATCTTTAATTAAAATATTTAATTCATCATTATTAATTAATAATTTTACATCTTCTAATTCTTTAGAATATTTAATAAAATTATCAAAACAATCTTTAATTTTAAATAATTTTTTATATTCACATATTAAATGTAAATTTTTTTTATCATTATAATTAAAATTATTACTATTTAATAATTTACTTATCTTTTTAATTTTTTTATTTACATATATAATATCAAAATTAATTTTATTATTCATAAATCACCAAAATAACAATTTATCTAAATTTATAATTTTTATTATAAATATATAATATATAATAAAATAAATAAAATTATATATTAAATAATAAAATGTGCATAAAAATAATAATAGGAATTGGAAATTATAATAAAAAATTATTTTATACTAGACATAATGTTGGAATATGATTTATTAATAAAATAATAAATAATAATTTTCTAAAATATATAAAATTTAATAAAATATATAAAATTAAAATAAATAAAAAAAAAATATACTTATATGTTCCAAAATCATATGTAAATAATATAGGAATACATATATTTAATATAAAAAAAAAATTAAAAATAAAAAATAAAAATATATTAATTATTAATGATGAAATAAATATAAAACCTGGTAAAACTAAAATAAAATTTATTTTTAATAAAAATAGTACTCATAATGGAATTAAAAATATAATTAAATATATAAATAAAAAAAAAATATATCAATTAAGAATAGGAATAGGTAGACCAAAAAATAAAAAAAAATTAAAAAATTTTGTTTTAAAAAAACCATCAAAAAAAGAAAAAGAACTTATATATAAATCAATAAATAAATCTATAAAATATATAAAATTATTATTTTCATCAAAAAACAATAATTTTAAATATATACAAAATTTAATAAATTCATAAATTAAATATTAATATATATAATAATGAAAAAAATAAATAATATAAATGAAATAAAAATAAAATATTCAAAAAAACCAAAAGAATTAATAATTAAAAATAAAATAAAATTAAATATAGCAGGAAGAATAATATCAAAAAGATTAATGGGGGTAAATAACTTTTTTAATATACAAGATATACAAGGTAAAATACAAATATTAATTAATAAAAAAACAATAAAAAAAAAATTAATAAAAAAAATAAAAAAAATAAAAATAGGTGATATTATATTAACTAATGGTTTCTTATATAAAACAAACACAAATGAATTAACAATAAAATCTATTTATTTTAAAATATTAATTAAAAATAAAAAATTACTACCAGATAAATTTCATAAATTAAAAAATAAAGAAAAAAAAAATAGACAAAGATATTTAGATTTAATAATAAATCCAAAAACAAGAAAAACATTCTTATTAAGAATTAAAATAATTAATATAATTAGAAAATATTTAAATAAAAAAAAATTTCTAGAAGTAGAAACCCCTATGTTACATAACATTCCAGGAGGAGCATCAGCAAAACCTTTTATTACTTATCATAATAAATTAAATAAAAATATATACTTAAGAATAGCACCTGAATTATATTTAAAAAAATTAATAGTAGGAGGGTTTACAAAAATATTTGAATTAAATAGAAATTTTAGAAATGAAGGATTATCTTTTAAACATAATCCAGAATTTACTATGATAGAAATATATAAATCATATTCATCTTATAAATATATGATGAATTTAATACAAAAATTAATTTATTATATTATTAGTAATATATATAAAAATAAAAATATTTTAAAATTTCAAAATAAAAATATAAATTTTAATATTCCATATAAAATAATTACTATAAAAAAATCAATATATAAATATTCAAATTTATTTAAAAAATTTAAAGATTTAAATAATAATAAAAAGGTTAAAAAAATAGCAAAAAAAATAAAAATAAATTTTAATAAAAAAACATCTATAGGAAAAATAATAAATAAAATATTTAAAATTACTATAGAAAAAAAATTAATTCAACCTACTTTTATTACAGAATATCCATTAGATATATCACCCTTAGCTAAAAAAAATAAAAAAAAAAAAAATATAGCAGATAGATTTGAATTATTTATAGGAGGTTATGAAATAGCTAATGGATTTACAGAATTAAATAATTATAAAGAACAAAAAAAAATATTTAAAAAACAAATAAATAAAAAAAATAAAAATAATTTTTTTTATGATAAAGAATATATAAATGCATTAAAATATGGATTACCACCTACAAGTGGAATTGGAATAGGCATAGATAGATTAGTAATGTTACTAACTAATAGTAAATCAATAAAAGATGTTATATTATTTCCAATAATAAAAAAAGATAAATTGTAATTTTTAATTAATAATAAAAATTTATATGAAAATAAAATGCGGAATAATTGGTTTACCAAATATAGGAAAATCAACATTATTTAATATATTAACAAATAGTAATGTAAAAAATGAAAATTTTCCTTTTTGTACTATTAAATCAAATAATAAAAATATAAAAATATATAGTAAAAAACTATATAAAATATCAAAAATAACAAAAAGTAAAAAAATTACTTTCCCTCAAATTGAATATATAGATATAGCAGGGTTAATAAAAGGGGCGTATAAAGGATTAGGATTAGGAAATAATTTTTTAGAAGATATAAGAAAAACTAAAATATTATTACATGTAATAAGAATATTTAAAGATAAAAATATAATAAATATAAATAAACATATTAATCCTATTAAAGATATAAAAATTATAAATAAAGAAATAATAAAATCAGATATTAAACAATTAATAAAAATTAAAAATAAATGTAAAGATATTAAAAAAAGAAAAAAAATCAATAATTATATTTATAAAATAAAAAAAAAGAAAAATATATATAAAGAAAATTTTTTAAAAAAAATAAATTTATTAATTTTTAAAAAACATATATATATATTAAATATAAATAAAAAAAGTGATAAAAATTTAATAAAAAAAACTAAAAAATATATAATTAAAAAAAAAAAAAATAAAAATATTTTAATATTAAATATAAAAAAAATATATAAAAAAAATAAAAAATATTACATAAAAATAAATAAAAAAATAATTAAAAATATAATAAAATTATTAAATTTAATAAAATTTATTACTACAAATAAAAAAGAAACAAAACAATACTTATTAAAAAAAAACAATAATATTTTAAATGCTTCTAAAAAAATACATAATGATTTTTATAAAGAATTCATAAAAGCAAAAATTATAAATTATAAAAATTTTATAAAATATAAAGGATGAAATTTTTTAAAAAAAAAGGGGAAAATTAAAATAAAAGGAAAAAAATATAAAATTAAAAATAATGATATAATTTATATAATAAAAAAAAAATAATAAATATTATAAATAATAATAAATATATATTTATATAATAATTTTTAAATAAAAAAAAATAATAATATTTTAAATAATTTTAATTTAATATTATTTAATAATTTTATTATTAATAATAAAATTAAATATAGAATTATTAAAAAAAAATAAATTTCAATAATTTTAACTTTTTATATTAAAAAAACAAAAAAAAATATTTTAATGTAATTAAAAAATTAAATAATAATAAAATATTATAATAAATAAATTATATTTTTATTTTTAAAAAAAATATATTTTTTTGTAATTTTTATATAGAATATTTATAAATAAATTTATATGAAAAATATAATTGAAAATAATAATAAAAAAAATAAAATAAAAATAGAAAAAGAATTAAAAAAATCATATTTAGACTATGCAATGTCAGTAATTATAGGAAGAGCGCTTCCAGAAATTAGAGATGGTTTAAAACCAGTACATAGACGTATATTATACGCTATGTATATATTAAAAAATTATTTTAATAAACCATTTAAAAAATCAGCTAGAATAGTAGGAGATGTAATAGGAAAATATCATCCTCATGGAGATAATGCTGTATATGATTCTATAGTTAGAATGGCACAAAATTTTTCATTAAGATATCCACTAATAGAAGGACAAGGAAATTTTGGATCAATAGATGGAGATTCAGCAGCAGCAATGAGATATACTGAAATAAAAATGTCAAAAATATCTCATGAATTTTTAAAAGATATAAAATATAATACAGTTAATTTTATAAATAATTATGATGAAACTCAAAAAATACCAGAAATATTACCTACTAAAATACCAAATATTTTAATAAACGGATCAACAGGAATAGCAGTAGGTATGGCTACAAATATTCCTCCTCATAATATAAATGAAATAATTAATGCATTAATAGCATATTTAAAAAATAGTAAAATAACAACAAAAAAAATAATGAAATATATAAAAGGTCCAGATTTTCCTACAGGAGGAATAATTGAAAATTCAAAAGAAATATATAAAGCATATAAAACTGGAAAAGGTACAATAAAAATAAAATCAAAAATTAAAATAGAAAATGATAAAAAAAATAATAAAAAATATATAATAATAAAAGAATTACCTTATCAGATAAATAAAACAAAAATAATAAAAAAAATAATTCAATTAAAAAGGGAAAAAAAAATAGATGGTATATATAATATTACAGATGAATCCAATAAAGATGGAATGAGAATTGTAATAGAAACAAAAAAAAATATAAAAAGAGAAATAATAATAAATAAATTATTTTATTTAACTAATTTAAAAATATCATATGGAATTAATATTATTGCTTTAAATTATGGAAAACCTGAAATTTTGAAATTAAAAGATATATTTAAAATATTTATAAAATATAGAAAAAAAATAATTAAAAAAAAAACAATTTTTAAATTAAAAAAAAATAAATTAAATCTTCATATATATGAAGGTTTTTTAATAACATTATTAAATATAGATAAAATTTTATTTATAATAAAAAAATCTAATAATAAAGATGAAATTAAAAAAAAAATATTAAATATAAAATTTAAAAATAAAAAAATAAATATTAAAAAAAAAAAATATAATTTAAGTAATTTACAAATAAATTCAATACTTAATTTAAGTTTAATTAAGTTAACTAAAATGGAACAAAATAAAATTAAAAAAAAATATTTTAAAATAAAAAAAAAAATAAAAAAATTAAAAAAAATATTAATAAATAAAAAAATATTAAAAAACATAATAAAAAATGAATTAAAATATATAAAAAAAACATTTGGAGATAATAGATTAACTAAAATAAAAAATAAAGAAACTAAAATACATATTAAAGATTTAATAAAAAAAGAAAATATAATAATAATATTAACTAAATTTAATTATATTAGTTATAGAAAACTAAAAAATTTTGAAATTCAAAATAAAGGAGGTAAAGGTAAAAATATAATAAAAACAAAAAATAAAAATTATATAAAAAATATATTAATAACTAATACACATAAAAAAATATTTCTTTTTTCTAACAAAGGAAGATATTTTATAACATATTGTTATAATTTTCCATATGAAAATACATATAATCAAGGTAAACCAATAATTAATTTTATAAAAACTAAAAAAAAAGAAAAAATTACATTTTTATTAGAATTTAAAAATAATAATAATAATAATTATAAATATTTAATATTAGTAACAAAAAAAGGAATTATAAAAAAAATCAAAATAAATAAAATAAATATAAAAATAAATAAGATATTAAATATAATAAATTTAAAAAATAATGACAAAATAGTAAGTGTTATATATATAAAAAAAAATCAACAAATAATGTTATTTACAAAATTTGGTAAAGCAATAAGATTCTTAGAAAATAGTGTAAGAGAAACTAATAAAAACTCATCAGGAGTAAAAGCTATAAAATTAATAAATAAAGATTATATTGTATCTTCATTAGCAATTAATAATAAAGATAAAGAAATTATAATAATTACAAAAAATGGTTACGGAAAAAGAATATTATTATCTAATTTTGCAAAAAAATCTAGAGCAACTAAAGGTATTATAGCTATAAAAATAAATAAAAAAAATGGATATGTAGTAAAAGTTATAAAAATTAATAAAAATAATGAATTAATTATAGTAACTAATAAAGGTATATTTATGAGAATTAAAATAAATAATATAAATATATTTAAAAGAAATACACAAGGTATAATATTAATACGTATAAATAATTTAAATAATGAAAAAGTTATAGATTTACAAAAAATAAATTTATAATATATGTACTGAAATTATATTACCATTAATATTTGAAGAAGTTAATGAGCCAGAAATCATAATAATGATATCACCAATTTTTGCATATCCAAAAGATATAGATATTTTTTTACCAATTTTATAAAAATCATCTATAGAATTAATAGAATTTACAACTATTGATTTAATACCTCTAACTAAAATTAATTGTCTAGAAATTAAATTACTTTTAGTTAAAGCTAATATTAAAGATCTAGGATAAAATTTTCTAATAATTTTTGCAGATTTACCAGTTTTAGTAAAAACTAAAATTAATGGTGAATTTAATTTTTTAGAAATATCAACAACATTTTTATATAAAATTTCATTTATAGATGTATATTCTTCTTTTTTATATAAAAAATTATTATTTACATTATTATTATCAGTATAACAACAAATATTATACATTACTTTAACAGCTTCAATAGGATATTTTCCTTTAGCACTTTCTCCAGATAACATTACAGCATCAGTTCCGTCTAATATTGCATTAGTTACATCTCCTGCTTCAGCTCTAGTTGGTCTAGGATTTAAAATCATAGATTCTAACATTTGAGTAGCAGTAATAACTACTTTTTTGTAAAAATTACATTTTTTAATAATCATTTTTTGAGCAAAAATTACATCTTCTATAGGTATTTCTACACCTAAATCTCCTCTAGCTACCATTATTCCATCAGAAATATTTAATATATCATCAAAATTTTTTAATCCTTCCTTATTTTCAATTTTGGAAATTATTTGAATATTTTTACCACCATTTTTATCTAAAAATTTTCTAATTTTTAAAACATCAGTACTTTTTCTAATAAAAGATGCAGCAATAAAATCTATTTTATTTTTACAAGCAAAAATTAAATCTTTTTTATCTTTATTAGATAAAATAGGTAAATTAATATAAATATTAGGTAAATTTATTCCTTTATTTTCACCTAAAAAACCACTATTTCTAACTTTACAAATTAATTTATAATTATCTTTATTAATAACATACATACTAATTAAACCATCATCAATTAATATATTATCACCTATATTTAAATCTAATACAAAATTTTTATAAGATACACCTACAATAGTATTATCACCTATAATATTTTTATCAGAAGTTAAACAAAATATTTGACCACTATTTAAATATACTTCTTTAGAATCCTTTAATTTTAAAGTACGAATTTCAGGTCCTTTTGTATCTAAAATAATAGCTATTTTTTTTTTAGTTTTTAATAAAGCTTTATTTAAATTTTTAATATATTCTTTATGAAGACTATGATCTCCATGAGAAAAATTCAATCTTATAATATCTACTCCAATATTTAATAAACTAATTAATATATTTTCATTATTAATACTTGGACCCATAGTACAAACTATTTTTGTTTTTTTCATAAAATTTTATTAAATTAAATTTATATAATAAATAAAATATGCGTTCTAGTGGAATCGAACCACTTACTTCCATTACGTCAAAATGGCACTCTACCTATGAGTTAAGAACGCAAAAATAATAATAAGTTATATATAATTATACTTATATTATAATATTATAATTAATAATTATAATTTACAATACAAAATATAAATTAATGAAAAATAATATAATAAAAGAATTAAAATTAAGAAATTTAATAATACAAATTTCAAATAAAAAAGAAATTAAAAAATATATAAAAGATAAAAATATAAGTATATACTGTGGATTTGATACAACAAATGATAGTCTACATATTGGTCACTTAATACCTTTATTAACTTTAAAAAGATTTCAAAATTATGGATATAAAATAATAATAATAATAGGTGAATTTACATCATTAATAGGAGACCCAAGTTTTCAAAATAAAAAAAGAAAAAAATATAATTTTAAAAAAATACTAAAATTCAGTAAAAAAATAATAAAACAAATAAAAAAAATAATACCTAATAATATAATAATAAAAAAAAATAACAAATGATTTAAAAATATGAAAATAAATTTTTTTTTAAAAAATTTATGTAATAATTTTATTGTTAATAAAATGTTAAATAAAGAAGCAATAAAAAAAAGAAATATATTAAATAAAAAAGGAATTAACTTTAAAGAATTAAGTTATCCTATATTACAAAGTTATGATTTCTTACATTTATTCAATACAGAAAATACTAAAATTCAAATAGGAGGATCTGATCAATGAGGAAATATAATATCTGGAATAAATTTAATTAATAAAATAAATAAAAAAAAATCTTTTGGAATAACATTACCATTAATAACAAAAAAAAATGGACAAAAATATAGTAAATCAGAAAAAGATATAATTTGATTAGATGAAAAAAAAACAACTCCATATGAATTTTATCAATTTTGATTAAATTTAAAAGATAATAAAATATTAAATTATATTAAACAATTTACATTCTTAAAACATAAAAAAATTAAAAATATTAAAAAAAATAAAAATATTAATGAATTAAAAAAAATATTAGCAGAAAAAATAACAAAAATAGTACATGGAAAAAAAAATATAAAAGAAATTAAATTAATAACTAAATTTTATTTTTCTAAAAATAGAAATATAAATATTAATAAATTTCAAAAAATATTTAATTTTAAAATACCAAAAATAATATTAAAAAAAAATATTAAAAAATTAAAAGATATATTAATATTATTAAAAATAACTAAAACAAAATCTGAATCTAATAGATTAATATATTATTCTTCTATTAAAATAAATAATACAATTATAAAAGATATAAATTATAAAATTAATAAAAAAGATAAATATTTTAATAAATTTACTATATTACAAAAAGGTAAAAAAAAATTTTTTTTAATAAAATGAATTTAATAAAATAATTATAAATATTTAATAATTTTATTATTCTTAAAATAATAAAAAATAAAAATAAATAATACATATATATATATTATATATAAAATAATATATATATATATATATGTAATAAATTATTAAAAAAAAAAATTTTATTTTATTATATTTAAATAAAATAATTATTATTTTAAATCTTTATTTTTAAAAAAATTAAATTTTGATATATTTTTATAAAAACAAAAAGATCCTAACTCTTCTTCTATTCTAATTAATCTATTATATTTACAAATTCTTTCACTTCTACTCATAGAACCAGTTTTTATTTGACCTGAAGAAGTTCCTACAGCTAAATCAGCAATAGTTGTATCTTCAGTTTCTCCAGATCTATGAGAAATAATTACAGAATAATTATTTTTCTTAGCTAATTTAATTACTTTTAAAGTTTCTGTTAATGTACCAATTTGGTTTGGTTTAATTAATATTGAATTAGCTACATTTAAATTTATTCCCTTTTTTAATAAATTAATATTAGTAACAAATAAATCATCACCAATTAATTGAACATTTTTTCCTAAAACACTAGTTAAATAAATATATCCATCTCAATCTAACTCACTTAAAGGATCTTCTATAGAAAAAATAGAATATTTATTAACTAAATTATTTAAAAAATCAGTAATTTCATAAAAATTATATTCTTTATTTTCTAATAAATATATTTTTTTATCTTTATTATAATATCTTGAAGAAGAAAAATCTAAAGCTAAAAAAATATCCTCACCTAATATATAACCAGATTTTTCAATAGCATTTTTAATTAAAATTAAAGCTTCTTCACTAGAAGATAAATCAGGAGCATAACCACCTTCATCACCAACTAATATTTTTTTATTATTAGATTTTAATACTTCTGATAAATTATGAAAAATTTCTGAACAAATTCTTATAGCATGTCTAAAACTTTTCGCTTTAATTGGCTGAATCATAAATTCTTGAATATCAATATTATTATCAGCATGACATCCACCATTAATTATATTAACCATAGGTATTGGTAAAATAAATTCTTTATTATTAATTAATTCAGAAATATATTTATATAAAGGTATATTTAAAGACTTAGAATTAGCTTTAGCTATTGATAAAGATATAGCTAACATAGAATTAGCACCTAATTTAGATTTTAAAGAAGTTCCATCATAATCTATCATAATATTATCTATATATTCTTGATTAGAAGAATCTAAACCAATTATTTCTTTTGAAATAATATTATTTATAATAAATACTGATTTTAATACTCCCTTACCTAAATATCTAGATAAATCATTATCACGTAATTCTAATGCTTCATTAATACCTTTTGAAAAACCCGAAGGAACAATAGATCTTCCATAAGATCCATCTTCTAAATGAACTTCTGCTTCAACAGTAGGATAACCACGAGAATCTAATAATTCTCTACCTGTAATTTTAACTATTTTTGACATAAATTTTTCCAACTTAAAATATTATAATTAATATATTATTATTATATATTAGTTTACAAAATAAATATTAATATAATTAATATAAATAAATCTTTTAAATATTATAAAAATATGATATATTAATTATAATTAGTGGGGTAGAGCAGTGGTAGCTCGTCGGGCTCATAACCCGAAGGTCGTTGGTTCAAATCCAACCTCCACAATTAATTAAAACATATAATTATATATTAAATTTAATATATATATAAATATTAAACTTTTAATAGTACCAAACATAAAACCTAAAATTTTATTTACAAAAAAATACATCAAAAATATAATATTTTTAAAAAAAATAAATAATAATTTTTCAAAAAAAGATAAAAATATAAAATATAATATAACTATAATTTCTTTATATTTAATAAAAAAAATTTTTTTTTTATAAAATAAAAAATATTTAATTAATATATATAAATATATAAAAGAAAAAAAATCATTTATAAAACCTTTTTTAAAACTAAAAAAAATATAAAATAATAATATAAAAATATTAAAAATATAAAAATTAATCATAATTAAACTTATTAATTATAAATAAAATATTTAAAAAAATTAATAATATACATTCATTAAATATAAACCATAAGGTTTAACAATACATATATCAAAAAAATTTTTATTTCTATAAAACAAAAAATCTTTTATTCATAATATAGAATATTTATAAGTACCAATTAATAATAAACTACTAACTATATTTCTTACCATATGATATAAAAAAGAATTAGCTTTTATATCAAAAAAAATAAAATTATTTATTTTATATATATTTAAATAAAAAATAGTTTTATAAGGATTATTAGATTCACATTTAGATGATCTAAATGAACTAAAATTATGTCTTCCTATTAAATATTTTGATGCTTTTAACATAAAATTTATATTAATATAATTATTATAGTAAGTTACCAATTTATTTAAAAAAACAGATTTCAAATTGGAATTATATATAATATATATATATTTTCTTGCAATAGCATTATATCTTGCATTAAAATTATTATAAACATATTTAATTCATTTAATACATATATAAATTGGTAAAATATTATTCAAAAGATTTAATATTAAATCAATCTTAATATATTTTTTTATATCAAAATGAAATGTTTGTCCTAAACTATGTACACCAATATCAGTTCTACTTGAACAAAATATTTTTATATTATATTTAAATAATAAAAATAAAGAATTTTCTATAATATTTTGTATACTATTATCATTTTTATATTGTTTTTGTCAACCATGATATAATGAACCATTATATTTAACACAAGCTAATAATCTATACATTTTAATATTTATCTTTAATAAAACGTAAATAATATAATTTAGATTTTTTAACTTTTTTATTTTTTTTAATTATATTTATAGAATGTATCAAAGGAGAATAAAATTTAAATAATCTTTCAATACCTTCACCATATGATACCTTTCTTAATATAAAACAAGAATTAATACCTTTTTTTTTAATAGAAATAACTCTTCCTTTAAAAGATTGTAATCTATTTTTATTTAATTCAATAATAAATATTTTAACTTCTATAATATCTCCAGTAATAAAATTAATTTTTTTATTAATTTTAATATTTTTTCTTTCTACATAACTTATAATATTATTTTTCATTATAAACTCTTATTAAAAAAAAAATTATTTTTTTTTATTAATCAAAAATAAAGATTTTAATAAATATGGTTTTAATAATAAAGTTTTACTAAATGACATTTTAAATCTTCATAAAAATATATTTTTATGATTTCCAGATAATAAAACTTTTGGAACATATAAATTATTAAAAATTCTAGGTCTAGTATAATTAAGGAAATCCTAATAATTTATTTAAATAATTAAAAGAATCAAATTCACAAGATTTAATATTATTTAATACACCAGGTATTTTTCTAATTAATATATCCATAACAACCAAACTAGAAATTTCTCCACAACTGATTATATAATCTCCTATAGATAACTCAATATCAACATAATTATCAATAATACGTTGATCTATTCCATTATATCTACCACAAATAAAAATTAAAGAATTATAATTTAATATTTTTTTTATAATATAATCATCAATTATTTTTCCTTGGGGAGATAAATAAATCACTAAAGAATTAAAATTATTTTTTTTAATACTATTTATTGATAAATACAAAGATTCTGGTTTAAATAATAAACCAGCTCCACCACCATAAATTTTATCTTCATAATTATTATTATTATTTAAAAATTTTGTAAGATTTATTAAATTAACATTTATTATTTTTTTTTTTATAGCTTTATATATTAAACCATTTTTTAAAGGAGACTTAAAAAAATTAGGATTTATAGTTATAATATTAAAATTCATAATTATTTTTTAAAAAAATTATTTTTTTTATATTTTTTAATTATATATAAAACTCTTTTAGAAATTAAAGCACCATATTTAATTCATTTTTTAAAAATATCAAAATTTATAAAACTTATATCATTAAATGGATTATAAAATCCTATTTTTTCAATAAACTTATTATTACGAAAATATCTTCTATCAGATACAACAATATTATATATAGGTTTTTTTTTTCTACCATAACGAGACAAACGTATTATAACCATAATAAACCTTTTAAATTAAATAAAATTTATTATATACATAAATATATTTTTAATAATAGTGGGAAAGGGATTCGAACCCTTGATACAATAGTATACATATTTTCCAAACATGCTCTTTAAGCCACTCAGACATCCCACTATAAATAATATTATAATATAATTAAATAAAAATATTTTTAATATTATTATAAATATAATAAATATATATATATTATATTATATTTTTTTTTAATATTTTTGACAATTATTATAATATTAATATATAATATTTATTATAATATTCCTCTGTAGTTCAGCTGGTAGAACAACGGACTGTTAATCCGTATGTCACTGGTTCAAATCCAGTCGGAGGAGTTTAAATATAAATATCTTTTTTATTATAAATAATATTATTTTTTATAAAAATTTTTCTAGATTTAATATCATCTCCCATTAAAACTTTAAATAATTTATTAGCCTTTATCACATTTTTAATATATATTTTAGATAAATATCTATTTTTAGGATTCATAGTAGTATTTCATAATTGCTCAGGATTCATTTCTCCTAAACCCTTATATCTTTGTATAAAAATATATTTTAAATTATATTTTAAAACATAATCTATTAAATTATAAAAATTAGAAAAATACTTTTTATTATTATTTATTAAAATATATTTTTTATATTTTTTTTTAAAAAAAGATAATTTTTTACCTAATTTTAATAATAAATAATAATATTTTTCTAAAAATTTTTTTTTAATGTAAATACATTTTTTAGAATAAAAATTTAAAAATATAAATTTAAACTTATAAAATTTATCATATTTATTTTTTAAAATTTTACAAATAATTTTATTCTTAAAAAGAATATCACTATTATTTAAATAAAAAGAAAAATCTTTAAATCATAAAGAATAATTCTCATAATCAAAAATATTTAATTTTTTAAAAAACATTAAAGAATCTAAAATATATATAGAAAATTTATTTTCTTTTTTATAAATTAAACCTAAAAAATTTAAATATTTTATAACTAATTTTGTTAATCTAATATTATTTAATAAAATTAAATTATTTTTTTTTTTATACAAATTAATATTTTTAAAACAAAAACAAATTTTATATTTTAATAAATCATATTCATTAGAAATATAATATTCATTATTTAAATATTTCATTTTATATAAAGGAGGTCTAGCAATATATAAATGACCATTATTAATCAAATCAGGCATATATCTATAAAAAAAAGTTAATAATAAAGTTCTAATATGAGAACCATCAACATCCGCATCCGTCATAATAATAATATTATTATATCTTAATTTTTTTATATCAAAATTTTTGCAATTTATTCCACATCCTAATACAGAAATTAAAATATTTATTTCTTCAGAAGACAAAATCTTACTTAAATTATTTTTTTCTACATTAATTATTTTTCCTTTTAAAGGTAATACAGCTTGATTAAATCTATTTCTACTTTGTTTAGCAGAACCACCAGCAGAATCACCTTCAACTAAAAATATTTCATTTAATTTAGAATTTTTTTGTTGACAATCAGCTAATTTACTAGCAAAAAAAGATAAATCATATTTATTTTTTTCTTTATATAAATTTTTTATTTTTCTAGAAGATTCTCTATTTTTACAAGAAAAAATAATTTTATTTATAATACTTTTAGAATCATTAGGATTTTCTAAAAGAAAATTATACAAATTACTACTTATAAAAGATTCTACTAAAGATTTTATTTCATAAGAAATAAGTTTATTTTTTATTTGAGAAGAAAATTTAGGATTAGGCATTTTAATTGATAAAATAGCATATAATCCTTCTCTAGTATCATCACCAATAATATTACAATTATATTTTTTTTTATTACTAAATTCTTTATTTAAAAATAAATTAATAGTACGAGTTACAGCTATTTTTAAACCTGATAAATGCGTTCCACCATCAGATTGAAATATGTTATTGGTATAACATAAAATTTTTTTTTTAAATGTATTAATTCATTGACATGCAAATTCTAAAATAAAATTACCTTTTTGTTTTTTAAAATAAAAAATATTTTTATTAATAACAATTTTATTTTTTATTAATGAAATAAGAAAAGATTTTATACCACCATTATTTAAAAATAATACTTTTCTTTTTTTTAATAAATCTAATAATTTTATTTTTAAACCACTATTTAAATAAGATAATTCATTTAATCTACTAAATATAATTTTATATTTAAATTTAGAAAAATTAATAAAAATATCTTTATCAGGTCAAAAACGTATACATGTACCACTTTTATTAGTTTTACCTATAACAGAAATTTTATCTTTAGGTTTACCAAAATAATAAATTTGATAAAATATTTTATTTTCTCTATATATTTTAATTTCTAATTTCTTTGATAATGCATTAACAACAGAAATACCAACACCATGTAATCCTCCAGAAATTGAATAAGAATTATTATCAAATTTACCTCCAGAATGTAATACAGTCATAATTAATTCAACACAAGATAATCCAGTTTCTTTATGTAAATCTACAGGAATACCCCTACCATCATCTAATATTGAAATAGAATAATCTTTATGTAGAATAACAACAATATTTTTACAAAAACCAGATAAAAATTCATCAATAGAATTATCAATAACTTCAAAAACCATATGATGTAAACCAGAATCATCAGAAACATCCCCTATATACATACCAGGACGTTTACGTACAGCTTCCAATCCTTTTAATACCTTTATACTAGAAGAATTATAAAAATTTATTGACATAATTTTATATACTTATTAAAATACAAACTTAATATTTATAATTGAACAGGCATAATCATATAAGTTAAAAAAATATTATTTATATCAACTATTTTAGTTATAGATAAAGAATCTTTTATATAAAAACGTATATTTAAATTATTCTTAATAGATCTAAATATATCTAAAATATATTTTATATTAAAACTAATTTCAATTTTATTACCAATATAATCTATAAATATTTTTTCACTTATTTCATTATTATTAAAATCATTACTATAAATTAATAAAGAATTATTACTAAAAATTAAAGTTACATAACTAGATAAATTATTATTTATAATAGAAGATCTTATTAAAGCATTTTTTAAATTCTTAATATCTATATCAACATAAATATATTTTTTTGATAAATATAAAATATTTTTATAGTCCGGAAAAGAACCATCTATTAAACTTGAATAAATTATAATATTACCATAAATAATTTTAACCATATTATTATTAACATGAAAAAAAACATTCTCACTATTAATTAAATCTAATAATTTAAATAACTCAATAATTAATTTTCTAGGAATAATTAAATAAAAAAACTTATTCATTTTATAATCAAAATTATTTAATAATTTATATATAGATATACGATAACCATCAGTAGCAACAAAATATAAAAAATTATCTCTAAATTCTATTAACATACCATTTAAATAATAATAAATATCTTGATTACCCATAAATAAATATAAATTAAATATAATATTTTTAAAAATATTACTATTAATACTAAAATTATAATTAAAATAAATATTTTTATTTAATAAAGGAAATTCTTTAACTGGTAAAGTAGATAAAGAAGATATACTATTTAAACAAGATATAATTAACTTTCTTTTTAAATAATTAATATCGATAACACTTCCTTTTGGGAAACTTTTACATAATTCACAAAATTTATTTAAATTTACAGTTATAGAACCATCTTTAAAAAATTCACCATTAGATAAAATTATACTATAATTAATTTCCATATCCAAATTAGTAACTATAAAAATTAATTTATTATACTTTAAAATTAATAAAATATTTGATAAAATTGGATTTTTTAAAGAATTACTTATATAAGTATTAAATTTACTTAATAAAATAACAATTTTTTCTCTTTCTATTATAAAATGCATATTTATCATTCTAAATAAATTATTAAAATTTTTATTATAATATTACTAATATATACACATATTAAAATTTTTATTAAACAATTATATTATAAAATATTAAAATATTTAAATATAAAATATTTTATTTAAATAAATATTTAAATATATAAAAATATTTAATAATAATAATATAATAAATATAAAAATAAACAATTAAATAATATAACTTAATAATAAATAAATACTATAAAATTAAAATATAATTAAAAATTAAAAAAAAATATCTTGTAATGATAATATTCACATGCTAAACTCATATTTTAATAAATGATTATATTTTTTTTAATTAAATACTTTAAAAATATATAATATAATTCTAAATTTAAATAATAAAATAATAAAAATTAAAATATAAAAAATATGAAAAGAACATTTCAACCATCAAATATAAAAAAAAAACGTAAACATGGTTTTAGAAAAAGAATGAAAACTAAAAATGGAAGAAAAATTATCTCTTACAAAAGAAAAAAAAATAAAAATAAAATATTTTAATAAAATATATAAAAAAAAAAAAAATAATATTAAAATAAATATATATAAATATATAATAATAAAATATATATATAATAACAATAAAAATTCTAAGATAGCTATTTTAATAAAAAAAAAATATATAAAATTATCAACAAAAAGAAATAAATATAGAAGAATAATATTAGAAACATTTAGAATAAATCAATATAAAATAAAAAAACTAAATTATTTAATAATTTTAAAAAAAAATATATTATTACTAAAAAAAAAAAGTATATTTAATTATTTTAATAAAATTTGAAAAAAATATTATATATAAATAAAATAAGAAAAAATTTATGAATAAAAAAATTATTATAATAATTTATATTTTATTAAATATATTATTTATTAATATAATAAAATCTAATGATAAAAACAAAACATCAAAAACAGATAACAAATTTAATAAATATATATATATTAAAAATAATAATTTTTTAGTAAAAATTAATAAATATAACAGTAATATAGAATATATTAAATATAATAATTCTAAAAATTATAAAATAATATCAAATATAAAATATATAAAAAATAAAATTAAAAAAAAAAATAAAATAATATTATATAATAATATAAAAAATATAAAAAACAAAAAATTAAATATACTAAATATAAAAAAAAAATATAATAAATTAAATATTAAAAAAATCAAAAAAAAAAATATATTTAAAAATATAAAATTATTATTTATATATAAAAAAAATTTAATTATTAATTTAATAAATAAGAATAATAAAAATAATATTACTTCAATTAAAGAAAAAAATAATTTTATAAATATAAAATATAAAGATAAATATTTAATAAAATCAAAAAAAAAAAAAAATATTAATTTTAAAATATTAATAATAAAAAAATTTAATAAAAAATATAACAAAAAAAAAATACAAAAAAATAATAATATAAAAAATAATTTTTTATGATTTATAAATAAACCTATAATAAAAATATTATTAATAATTAATAAAAAAATAAATAATTTAAAAAATTTAATAATAATATTAACTGTATTAATAAAAATTTTTAACTATTTTTTAAAATTATTAAATATAAAAATTACTTAATAATAAAATAAAAAAATAAAAAAAATATAAATATAATATAAATAAATATTGTATATATAAAAAAAATAAAACTAATAATTTATTATTATAAATAATAAAAAATTAATATTTATATTTATAAATAAAATTTTTTCTAAAAAAATAAAAAATATATTATTATCAATAGCTATAAAAAAATAAATATTATTTATAAATAATAAAATTATTATAATAACTTATATATATAAAATAACTAATAATTTAATTATTTAAATTAAATAAAAAATAAAATTATGAATAATATAAAAGATACTATTTTAGCTCAATCAACTCCAATAGGATATGGAGGAATTGGAATAATCAGAATATCAGGAAAAAAAGTAAAAAAAATATCTAATATAATAATTGGAAAAATAACGAAAAATAGATACGCAACATACTTACCAATAAAAAATAAAAAAAATATAATTATTGATTATGGAATAATTATATATTTTAAAAAACCTAATTCATTTACTGGAGAAGATATACTAGAAATTCATAGTCATGGAGGACAAAAAATAATAGAATTAATTATTAGTTCTATTATAAAATTAAATATAAAAAATGTAAGAATAGCTTATCCAGGTGAATTTACTGAAAGAGCTTTTATAAATAAAAAAATAGACTTAATTCAAGCAGAATCTATAAAAGAACTAATATATTCAGATTCCGAAAATGAAATTTTTTCAGCTATACAATCATTAAAAGGAAAATTTTCTAATAAAATAAATAATATAATAAATATTATTAAATATAATTTAGTTAATATAGAAAAAGAAATAAATTTTTCAGAACAAGAAATTAATATAAATATTATAAATAATATAAAAAAAAATATAATTAGTATATATAAAAAAATAAAAAAATTACATATAAAAACTAAAAAGAATTTATTAAATAATAATAAAATTAAAATAATAATTATAGGAAGACCAAATGTTGGAAAATCAAGTTTAATAAATTTTTTAACATCAAAAGATATATCAATTGTAACAAATATAAAGGGAACTACAAGAGATATAATAAAAGAATATATAAAAATAAAAAATAAAAACATTGAAATATTAGATACAGCTGGAATACATAAAACAAATAATAAAATAGAAAAAATAGGAATTAAAAAAACATGAAAAGAAATCAATAAATCAAATATAATAATATTTATAGAAAATTCATATAAAATATCTGAAAAAAAAATTATAAAATATTATAAAAAAAAAATATTAAATAAAATAAAAAATAAAAATAAAATTAATATATTATTACGTAATAAAATAGATTTAACAAATGAAAAATTTAATATTATTAAAAATAAAAAATATATTATATTAAATACATCAATTAAAAAAAAAATAGGAATTAATATATTACTAAATATATTAGAAAAAAAAATAAAAAATATAAATATAAAAAATAATTTTCTAATTAAAAAAAGACATACTAATTTAATTAAATTAAGTTTATATAATTTTAAAAAAATAATTAAATTAATAAAAATATATAACTTTAAAAAAAAAATAAATTTAGATCTAATTTACGAACATTTATTTAATTCACAAAAATATTTATGTGAAATTATAGGAAAAAATATAATATTATCAGATAATATTATAAAAAATATATTTTCAAAATTTTGTATAGGTAAATAAAATATAATAATAATAATAAAAATAATATTATAAAAAAAATGTTTTTAATTATAAAAAATAAATATTTTAATAAAAGAATAGATATATTTTTATCAAAAAAAATAAAAAAATATTCAAGAAATAAAATACAAAAATTAATAAAAAATAAAAAAATTTATTTAAATAATAAAATTATAGAAAAAAATAATACAAAAATTTATCCTAAAGACATAATAAAAATTATTATAGAGAAAAAAAAATATATATATAAAAAAAATAAAAATATTAAATTAAATATAATTTATGAAGATAAATATTTAATAATAATAAATAAAAATAAAAATATTATAGTACATCCTGGAGCAGGTCATTTAAATGATACATTAATAAACAAACTAATATTTTTATACCCAAATATATATAATAAAATTACAAGATGAGGAATAGTTCATAGATTAGATAAAGATACAACAGGTTTATTAATTATAGCAAAAAAAAATAATAGTTATATAAAATTAATAAAAAAAATAAAAAATAGAAAAATAATTCGTATATATAAAACTTTAGTAAATGGTAATATTAAAAAAAAATCAGGTATTATAAAAACATACATAAAAAGAAATAAATATAATAGAAAAATAATGTCAGTAGAAAAAAATGGAAAAAAAGCAATTACTTATTTTAGAGTATTAGAAAGATTTAATTTCTTTACATTATTAGAAATTAAATTAGAAACTGGAAGAACACATCAAATAAGAGTACATATGAATTATATAAATAAACCAATAGTAGGAGAAAAAATATATACAAAAAAAAATATATTAAATAAAAAAAAAATTTCTAAATTAATAAATAATAAAATAAAAAAATTAAATAGACAAGCTTTACATGCAACAACATTAATATTTAATCATCCAATAAAAAAAAATAAAATAGTTATTAATTGTCCTTTTCCTGAAGATATATTAGATATAATATTTTGATTAAGAATGGAAAAAAAAAAATATTTTTAAGAATTTAATTTTAATCATCTTTCTAAAATTAAAACAGCAGAAATAGTATGAATATTATAATTTGAATAAAATGAATTATACAATTTAAAATTATTATTTATAAAATTTCTTGCAGCACAAGAAGTAAATCTTTCATCTGAAAAAAAAATTTGTAAATTAAATTTATTAATTAAATTATTTGCAAATTTTTTTATATATATCTTAATTATTTTACAATTATTATTTTTAATATAATGATAAGGATATCCAATAACAGCAATCTTAATTAATCAAATATCTAATATTTTTTTTATATCCATTCAATTTATTGGAATACCCTGCTTAGCATTTATTGAAATCAAAGGACTAGCTGTTTTAGTATAGAATTGACCTATAGCAATACCTATATTTTTCATTCCAAAATCAAAAGAAATAATAAACATATTATAAATTAAAAAAATTATTAAAATATTACAAATTATAATATATATTATAATATATTATTATAAATAGTATAATAATAAAATATTATAAATTTAATATTAAATTAATACTAATAAAATTATATTTAATATAATAAAATATTAAATAAAATAATATTCTTTAAAAAAATAATAAAAATTAAAAATATAATAAAATGATATATAAAAAAAAAAAATATATATATAAACAAGGCTTTAAAACAAATATAAAAAATTATAACATTAAAAAAGGAATAAATATAAAAAATATAATTAAAATTTCAAAAAAAAGAAAAGAACCAAATTGAATGCTTAATTTAAGACTAAAAGCATTTAATATATGAAAAAAAATGAAAGAACCTAAATGATTTAACGGAAAATATAAAAATATAAATTATAAAAAAATTATATATTATTCTATACCAAAAATAAACAATAAAAAAATATTTAACAAAAAAATAAAAAAAACATTTAATAAATTAGGAATTTCTTTACAAGAAAATATAAATAACATTGCTACAGATGCAATATTAGATTCTATATCAATAAAAACAACTTATAAAAAAAAATTATTAAAACTAGGAATTATATTTTGTTCTTTTAATGAAGCTATAAAAAAATATCCAAAATTAGTAAAAAAATATATTTGTAAGGTAGTACCAATAGATGATAATTTCTTTTCTTCACTTAATACAGCAGTATTATCAGATGGAACATTTATATACATTCCAAAAAACATTCATTGTCCAATAAATTTATCATCATATTTTAGAATAAATGCTAAAAATATAGGACAATTTGAAAGAACTATAATAATTTTAAAAAAAAATAGTTATTTAAATTATACTGAAGGATGTTCTTCACCAGAAAGAAAAGAAAATCAATTACATGCAGCAGTTGTAGAAATAATTTTATATAAAAATGCAGAAATAAAATATTCTACTATACAAAACTGATTTATTGGAAATCTAAAAAAAGGAGGTATATATAATTTCGTAACAAAAAGAGCTTTATGTAAAGGAGATAATAGTAAAATATCTTGAGTACAAATAGAAAAAGGAGCAAATATAACATGAAAATATCCAAGTGCAATATTATTAGGAAATAAATCTATAGGAAATTTTTATTCCTTATCTATAACAAAATTAAATCAACAAGCAGATACAGGAACAAAAATGATACATATAGGAAAAAAAACAAAATCTATAATTTTAGCTAAAAGTATTTCTCAAGATAATAGTAGAAATACTCATAGAAGTATAGTTAAAATATGTAAATCATCAAAAAAATCTAAAAATTTTACTCAATGTAATTCATTGATAATGGATAAAAATTCTTCTGCATATACAATACCATGTATTAAATCAAAAAATAAATATTCCTATATAGAACATGAAACATATTCTTCATATATAAAAAAGGAACAAATATTTTTTTTATTACAAAGAGGAATAAATAAAAAAAATGCAAAATATATGATATTAAATGGCTTTTGTAAAAAAATATTAAATATGTTACCTATAGAACATTCATTAGAAATTGAATATAATTTATTTAATAATTAAAAATAATAACTATGTGTATATTAAATATAAAAAAATTAAATGTTAAAATTAAAAAAAAAAAAGTAATTAATAATTTAAATTTAAAAATAAAAAAAAAAGAAATACATATTTTAATGGGACCAAATGGATCAGGAAAAAGTAGTTTATCATTAGTAATAGCTGGTAATAAAAAATATAAAATAATTAAAGGAATTATATTATATAATAATATTAAAATAAATAAAATTTCTACAGAAGAAAGAGCTAAAAAAGGAATTTTTATATCATTTCAAAATTCTATAGAAATACATGGTTTAAATAACGAATTTTTTTTACAACAATCTTTAAATTCAATAAGAAAATATAATAAAAAAAAAAAACTTAACATTATAGAAATAAGAAAAAAAATATATAAAATAATTAAAAAATTAAATTTTAATAAAAAATTTTTACATAGATCTTTAAATGAAGGTTTTTCTGGTGGAGAAAAAAAAAAGAATGATATACTTCAAATACTTCTTTTAAAACCTAATATGATTATATTAGATGAAATAGATTCAGGATTAGATATAAAAAATTTAAAATTAATTATTAAAATTATAAATAAATTAAAAAAAAAAAATAAATCATTTTTAATAATAACACATAATCCAAAAATTATAAATAATATTGATGTAGATTTTATTCATATCATGAATAAAGGAAAAATAATAAAATCAAGTAATAAAAATATATCTAAAATAATAGAAAAAAAAGGTTATGAAAAATTTATTAAAAAAAAATATAAAAATTAAATTAATTAAATTAATTATTTTAAATAATAAAAAAATATATATAAATAAAAATATAAATAATTTAATAAATATTAAAATATCAATTAAAAAAAAAAAAAATAAAATAAATATAATAATATATAAATTAAAAAATAAAAATATTCCTATATATATAATATATATTTATAAAAAAAAATATATAAATAAAAAAATATTAAATATAAATCTAATAATTAAAAATAATAATAATATAAATATTATTGAAGAATATTATATTTATAAAAACAACAATAATAACAAATATATAAATTATAATTATAATATAAAATTATATAATAATACAATATTAAATTATATTAAAATAATCAATTTAAATAAAAAAACTACTTTTTATTCTAAAAAAAATATTAAAATAAAAAAAAATTCCAAATTTTATGAAAATATATTTTTAATAAAATCAAAAAAAATATTTATTAATAATAAAATTAATTTATATAAAAACTCTTTTATAAATATAAATAATATTTCTATAATTAAAAAAAAAACAAATTTTTATTACAAAATACATATTATTCATAATAAATCTAATTCAAAAAGTTACCAAAAACATAAAAATATAATAATATCTTCTGGAATAATAAAATTTATAGGAATAATAACTATTCTTAAAAAAGCATATAATTCAATTGCAATATTAGAAAACAATAATTTATGTTTTAAAAAACCAAATTTTATCTATTCAAAACCACAATTAAATATTAAAAATAAAAAAACTAAATGTAAACATAAAGTAACAATTAACAATATTAATAAAAAAATATATTTTTATTTATCTAGTAGAAGTTTAAATAAATATAAAATAAAAAAAATAATGTTTATAATATTTATTAATGATATAATAAAAAAAATAAAAAATAAAATAATAAAAAAAAACATATATAAAATAATATTAAATAAATATAAATAAAATGAATTATAATATTAAAAAAATAAGATTAGATTTTCCAATATTAAAAAAAAAAATAAATAAAAAAAGAATAGTATATTTAGATAACGCTTCTACATCTCAAAAACCAAATATTGTAATTAAAAATCAAACTAAATTCTATAAAAATTATTATTCTTCAGTTAATAGAAGTACATATACATTAAGTAATATAAATTCTAATAAAATAGAAAATATAAGAATTAAAGTAGCAAAATTTATAAATGCAAAATCTCCAGAAGAAATAATATTTACTAATAATAGTACAGAATCATTTAATTTTTTATCATATAGTTTAACCAAAAAAAATATAAATAAAAAAAAAAATATAATTATTTCAATTATAGAACATCATGCAAATATAATTCCTTGATATTTACTATCTAAAGAAATTAATTTTCAATTAAAAATACTCAAAATAAATAAAAAAGGTTATTTAGATATAAATAATTTAAAAAAAATAATTAATAAAAATACTAAAATAATATCTATCACTCATATATCTAATGTAATAGGTATTGAAAATCCAATAAAAAAAATAATAAAAATAACTAAAAAAAGAAATATTATATCTATAATAGATGGATCGCAAGCAATATCACATTTAAAAATAGATGTACAGAAAATTGATTGTAATTTTTATATATTTTCAGGACATAAAATGTATGCCCCAACTGGGGTTGGAGTAATATATGGCAAAAAAGAAAATTTAGATAATCTTAAAATATGAAAATCAGGAGGAGGAATAATTTCTAATATAGATATAAAAAAATATAATATAAATAATATACAATTTATAAATTCTCCTTGAAAATTTGAAGCTGGAACTCCTAATATAGAATCTATTATAGGATTAGGAAATGCTATTGATTATATAAATAAAATAGGAATAATAAATATTATAAATTATGAAAAAAAAATAATAAAATATATATTAAATAAATTTAAAAATATTCCTGAAATTAAAATATATGGATCAAAAAATAAAATAAATATAATATCATTTAATATTAAAAATCAACATCCATATGATATAGGAATGTTACTTGATCAACATGGAATATTTATTAGAACAGGTAATCAATGTGCTATTCCTATAATAAAATTATATAATATACCAGGAATATGTAGAATATCTATAGCTATGTATACTTCTAAAAAAGATATAAATATATTTATATATAAATTAAAAAAAATCATTAATTTAATAAAATAAAAATGAAAAAATTATTACATAAAAATAAAATATTTAAGGAAATAAAATTATTAAAAAAATATAAAGATAAATTAATATATTTAATAGAATTAGGAAAAATATTACCATTAAAAAAAAAAAATATACGTTATAAAAATAATATAATATATGGATGTCAAAGTAATGTTTGATTAAATATAAAAAATAAAAATAACATAATTATATTAAATGGTGATAGCGATTCATTAATTATAAAAGGAATTTTATTATTAATAATAATAATTTTAAATAAAAAAAAAGTTAAATATATAAAAAAAAATATTAACAATATTTTTAATAAAATAAATTTATTTAAAAAAATAATAAATTCTAAAATCTTAGGATTTAAATCTATTATATTATATTTAAAAAAAAAAATTATTTAAAATAATTATTAATATATATTAAAAATATTAATAATTTAAAAAAATAAAATAAATAATAAATCTAAAAAAAAATAAATAAAATATAAAATAATTAAATTAATAGTTTATAATTTTAATATAAATATAAATAAATTATAATTTTTAAAAGATAATAATATGTTATTAAATATTATAAAAATAAGTTGTCTAATATTTATATCTAAAATAATAGGTTTTTTAAAAGATATAATAATAGCAAATAAATTTGGTATAAATTTTCAAACAGATGCTTTTTACACTGTATTTAAAATTTCAAATATGTTAAGAAAAATATTCGCAGAAGGAGCTTTTTCATATGTATTTATACCTATATTAAGTAAATATAAAGAAAAAAAAAATAAAAAAAAAACAATAGAATTAATTTCATCTACATATATAATATTATTTTTTATATTAATAATAACAACTATATTAGGTATAGTTTTTTCTAAAAATATTATATACATAATGTCACCAGGATTTTTTGAAAATAACTTAAAATTAAAATTAATAGATAAATTATTAAAAATTACATTTCCATATATAATATTAATATCATTAACATCATATATTTCATCTATATTAAATATATGAAATATATTTTTAATACCAAATTTTTCACCAATTATATTAAATATAATAATTATATTTTATACATTATTTATAAATAAATATTTTAAATATCCAATTTTTTCTTTAGCATGATCTATTATAACATCAGGAATATTTCAATTATTAATTCAAAAAATAAGTATAAAAAATATAAATTTAAATATAAAATTTAATAATTTAAATATATACAATAAAGGAATATATAAAATAATAAAAAATATTTTTCCAGTAATATTTGAAATTTCTATATATCAAATATCACAAATTATTAATAATAATATATGTTCATATTTTAAATCAGGTTTAATATCATGAATATATTATGCTGATAAATTAATAGAATTACCAATAAGTATATTAGGTAATACAACAAGTACAATTTTATTACCAAAATTATCAAAACATTTCAATAAAAAAAATAAAAAAAAATGTAGTAAAATAATAAATAAATATATCAAAATAACATTATTATTTAGTATACCTATATCAATTTTACTAATTTATTTATCTAAAATATTAGTAATAACTTTATTTAAATATGGAAAATTTAACTTTATTGATGTAATTATGACCTCAAGAATATTAATAACATATTCAATAGGTTTATGTCCATTAATAATAATTAGAATATTAACACCATGTTTTTATTCTATAAATAATAATAATATCTTAAATAAGATAGCAATATTAATATTAATAATAACTCAAATATTAAATATCTTTACTATTAAAATATTTAAACATTCAGGATTATCCTTATCAATAAGTTTATCTTATTATATAAATGCATTTATACTATATTTACAACTAAAAAATAAAAAAATAATAAATTTTAAATATAAATGAAAAGAACTTTTTTTTAAAATAATATTATCTTGTATAACAATGACTTTAATATTACATTATATAACTAAAAAATTAACAATAAATTTTATTAACCTGAATATTATATCCAGATTAATAAAATTATTGATAATACTTATTATTAGTGTATTAACATATGTGTATACATTATTAAATATATAATATTAATAATGTATATATATATTATTAAATATATAATAAATAAATATTTATTTTACTTTTTTATTTTTTATAGAAATTATACAATCTATAGCTGATTGAACAGTATTAATTTTTTCAGCTATATCATCAGATATTTCTATATCAAATTCTTCTTCTAAAGCCATAATTAATTCTATAACATCTAAAGAATCAGCTCCTAAATCATTTACAAAATGTTTTTCATCTTTTATATCTTCTAATTTAACATTTAATTGATCACTAATTATTTTTTTAACACGATTCTCTGTATTACACATATTTGACCTATAAATTATTAATTAATAATATTGTTATAAATAAATATAAATAAAATTTATATATATATATATATATATATTATATAATTTTATTATTTTTATAAAAACCACTTTTACTAATATGATGATATAAAACTATTTCATTATTTTTATTTTTATATAAAACAGGTAATTTTAAACTACTATGTGATCTACGATTACCTCTTTTAGATCTACTTTTTTTACTTTTTTGTACAGCCATAAATAACCTTAAATTAAATTATTTAAAATTAATAAAAAATCATTATTTAAATTAGCATATAATTTTATATTTTTTTTATAAAAAGGATGAAAAAAAGATAAAATATATGAATGTAAAAATAACCTTTTTATTCCAAATTTTTTTAAAAAAAAATTATTATTTTTTTTATTACCATAAATATTATCTCCAACTATAGGATAACCTATACTACTAGTATGTAATCTTATTTGATGATTTCTACCAGTAATAGGAATAATATTTAATAAAGTATATTTATTAAAATATTTATTAATATTAAATAAAGTTTTAGATAATTTACCTTTATTAGGTTTTTTTGTAATGTAAGAAATATATCTATCTTTAGATATATAACTTTCTATTTTTTTAATATTATAAGGTCATATTCCATGTATTAAACCTATATATTGTTTTTTAATTTCATTTTTTTTAAAACTTTTATGTAAAAAACGTAATATATCTAAATTTTTAGATATTAATAAAATACCAGAAGTATTTTTATCAATACGATGAACCAATTCTAAAAATCTTTCGTTTTTATAAATAGATCTAAAAATATCTATAATATTTAAATTAATTTTACTACCTTTATGTACAGAAATACCATATGGTTTATTAATAGCTAAAATATACTTATCTTCATAAATAATATAACTTTTAAATTTATCTATGATATATTTATCAATATATATTTTTTTTTTTTTAATATTTATTAAAGGAATTCTTATTATATCATTTATTTTTAATTTATAATTATGAGAAATACGTTTTTTATTTACTCTAATATTTCCTTTACGTAATAAAGAATATATTTTACTTTTAGGTAAAACTTTAATTATTTTAAATAAATAATTATCAATTCTTTGATTTACATTATTAATATTAACTTTAATAAAATTTAAAAAAAAATCTTTAATCATATAAATATTATAAATAATTATTTAATAATAAACTATCATTTTAATAAAAAAAAATAATTTTAATAAAATATAAAAAAATTTAGAGAATAAAAAATGAAAAAAATTTTAATAAATCTTACAAAAAAAAAAGAATTACGTATAGCTTTAATAAAAAATAAGGAATTATATGATTTAAATATAGAAAATAAAAAATATAAGCAAAAAAAATTAAATATATACAAAGGAATAATATCAAAAATACAACCTGGATTAGAAGCAGTATTTGTAAACTATGGAGAAAAAAAAAATGGTTTTTTACCTATAAAAGAAATATCAAAAAAATATTTAAAAAATAATTTATATAAAGGACAAGAATTAATTGTACAGATAAATAAAGAAGAAAGAAATAATAAAGGTGCTTTTTTAACTACATTTATTACAATAATAAAAAATAATTTAATATTAATGCCAAATAATCCTAAATTAATTGGAATATCAAAAAAAATAATTGGGAAAAATAGATATAAAATAAAATTAATCATAAAAAAATTAAATTTACCAAAAAATATGGGAATTATAATACGTACATCTAGTATAAATAAATCATTAAAATCATTAAAATCAGATTTAAAATCAGGTATAAATAAATGAAAAAAAATTCAAAAAAAAATGAATGAAATTAAAAAACCATGTTTAATATATAAACAAAATAATTTACTAGTCAAAATATTAAGAGATTATTTATATGAAAATATAGATGAAATATTAATAGATAATTATAATATATATAAATTAGTAATAAAATATATAAAAAAAATAGATAAAAATAAATTTAAAAATAAAATAAATTTTTATAAAAAAAAAATACCATTATTTAATTATTTTAAATTAGAAAAACAAATAAAATTAATATATAAAAGAAAAATAATATTACCTTCAGGAGGATCAATAATTATTGATATTACAGAAGCATTAACATCAATAGATATAAATTCTTCAAAATATACTAAAGGATCAAATATAGAAATAACAGCTTTAAATACAAATTTAGAAGCTTCTAAAGAAATAATAAGACAATTACGTTTAAGAAATATAGGTGGATTAATAGTAATAGATTTTATAGATATGATATCAATTAAAAATCAAAAAATAGTTGAAAATAATCTTAAAAATATAATAAAAAAAGATAAAGCAAAAATCCATATAGGATATATATCTAAATTTGGTTTATTAGAAATGTCTAGACAAAGAATAAATAATTCTTTTATAAAATCAAATTATTATATATGCCCAAAATGCAATAGATATAATAATATAAAAAAAATATAAATAAAAATAAATATATTAAAAAATATATATAAAAAATACCAAAAAATATATATTAAAATATTAAATAATATAAATAAATATTTATTAAAAATATTTAATAAAAATAAAATAATAATTATTTAAAATAAATTATTAAAATATAAATTATTATTATTAATATATTAAAAATATTTAATAATAAAACAACAAAAAATTAATTATTTTAAAAAAAAAATAATAAATAAATATATAATAATATTATAAACATAATATTAAAATATAAATAAAATGAAAAAATATAACCATAAAAAAATTGAAAAAATAGTACAAAAATATTGAAAAAAATATAATATTTTTAAAGTTAAATATAATAAAAATAAAAAAAAATATTATTGTTTATCTATGATACCTTATCCTTCAGGAAAACTCCATATAGGACATGTAAGAAATTATACAATAGGTGATATAATTTCAAGATATCAAAGATTTAAAAAAAAAAATGTTCTTCATCCTATAGGGTGAGATGCATTCGGATTACCAGCAGAAAATGCAGCAATAGAAAATAATATTTCTCCTAGTAAATGAACAAAAAAAAATATAAAATACATGAAAAAACAATTAAAAACACTAGGAATAAGTTATGATTGAAATAGAGAAATAAATACATCTAATCCAAAATATTATAAATGAGAACAATGATTATTTATTAAATTATTTAAAAAAAAATTATTATATAAAAAAAAAGATATAGTAAATTGATGTCCTACAGATAAAACAGTATTAGCAAATGAACAAGTAATAAATGGAAAATGTTGGAGATGTAATTCTTTAATAAAATATAAAAAAATAAATCAATGATTTATAAAAATAACAAAATATGCTAATAAATTATATAAAGATCTAAAAAAATTAAATAAATGACCTAAAAATATTATTAACATTCAAAAAAAATGAATAGGAAAATTTAAAGGTATAAAATTATATTTAAATATATATAAAACAAAAAAAAAAATAAAAATATTTACTAATAATATAAATTTATTAAAATTAACAGTATGTATAGGAATATCTATAAATAATAAAATTATTAATTTTATAAAAAAAAAAAAAAAAAATATAATAAAAAATTTTAAAAAAAAAATATATATAAATAATATTAAAAATACTAATAAATGTATAGGTTTAAATACTAAATTATATGTAAAAAACCCAATTAATAATAATAAAATACCATTATGAATAATAAATTTTGCAGAAGAATTATATAATACAAATGCTATACTAATATATCCAAATAAAAATAAAAAATATGATAATTTTATAAAAAAATATAAATTTAAAAATAACAAAAATATAAAAAAAAATAAAAAAAATATAAAAAAATATTTAATAAAAAATAAAATAGCAAAAAAAAAAATAATATTTAAATTAAAAGATTGAGTAATATCTAGACAAAGATATTGAGGTGTACCAATTCCAATAATAAAAAATATAAATAAAAAATATAAAACAATAGAAAAAAATAAATTACCTATTAAATTACCAAAAATAAAAAATAATAATTTTTCTATAAACTTTTTAAAAAAAAATAAAAAATGAAAATATATAAAAATTAAAAATAAAATTTTTAAAAGAGAAACTGATACACTAGATACATTTATCGAATCATCTTGATATTATGCTAGATATACATCTCCTAAATATAAAAAAAATATATTTAATATAAAAAAAGCTAATTATTGATTACCTATAGATACATATATAGGTGGAATAGAACATGCAACAATGCATTTAATTTATTTTAGATTTATGAATAAATTTTTTAAAAATATAGGATTATTAAAATATACTGAACCAGTAAAAAGATTAATTTGTCAAGGAATAGTTTTATCTGATACTTATTATTATATTAATAATAATAATAAAAGAATATGAATATCACCTAATAATGTTAATAAAATATTAAAAAATAAAAAAATTAAATTTTATTTAAAAAAAAAAAATATAAAATTAACTTATTATGGTATAAGTAAAATGTCAAAATCAAAAAATAATGGAATAAATCCAATAAATATAATTAATAAATATGGAGCAGATACATTAAGATTATTTATAATATTTTCTGCACCAATAGAAGAAAATCTATATTGAAATGAAAATAATATTAAAGGATGTTATAGATTTTTAAATAAATTATGAAATTTAGTATTTAATTTTTCAAAAAAAAATATTAAATATGATAAAAAAAAAAAAATAAATATATATAAATACAATAAAATTATATATTTTTTAAATAAAACTATAAAAGAAATAACATATATTATAGATAATAAAACAAATTTTAATACAATTATATCTAAAATAATGATTTTTTTAAATATAATTAAAAAAAAAAAAATTAAAAATAAAAAATATTATAATTTAATTAAAAAATGTATAAATACTATTATTATAATATTAAACCCATTTTCCCCTCATATTACATTTTATTTATGAAAAATAATGAAAAATAAAAAAAATATAGAAAATTATTCATGACCTAAAATAAAAAAAAAAATAAAAAATATTAAATATAATATTAATATAGCTTTACAAATAGATGGTAAAACTAAAAAAATAATAAATATAAAAAATAAATATAATAAATATAAAATTATAAAAAAAATAAAAAATAATAACAAATTAAATTATTTTTTAAAAAACAAAAATATTAAAAATATTATATATATAAAAAATAAAATTATAAATTTTGTAACAAAATAATTATGAAAAAAATATATTTTTATAAAATAAAAAATACAAATATAAATAAAAAATATAAAATTTTTTTTATAATAGGAAATAATCATATAGATAAACAAAATTGTAAAATATATATAAAAAAAAAAATATTATTATTTATAAAGAAAAATAGTATTATAAATATAATAATAGATAAAAAATATAATTGAAATAAATTTAAAAATATCTTAATAAAAAAAAATTTATTTTCAAAAAAAAAATTATTAATTGTAAATATAATAGAAAAAATAAACAAAATAGATAACTATATATTTAATTATATAATAAAAAATATAAAAAAAAATAATTATATTTATATAATAATAAATTATGATTTTAATTATTTAAATAAAATATATTTTAAAAAAAAAAATATATTAATTATAATATGTAATACAAACAATATAAATAATAAAAATAATATTTTTTATTATAAATATATTAATTATAATTATATTAAAAATATAATTCTATTAATTTATAAAAAAAAGATAGAAAAAATATTATATATAATAGATAAAATTAAAAATGAAAATCATATTAAAATAATATTATTAAATATATTATTTAAATATTTTATAAAAAATTTATATAAATATAAAAATATCGAAATTAAAAAAATATTAAATTTAATTAAAAAAAATGAAATAAATATTAAAAATCATACAAATATTGATTGAATTAATTTAAAAATATTATTATTAATAATAATGAATAAAAATATATTATATATATACTAATATTTAAAAATAAATTAATTTATTAATAATATTATTATATTTTTTATTTTTTCTACTTATACTATTTAAAAATATATTTTTATTAGAATAAATAGTAACTTTTTTTTTAGCTCTAGTAATAGCAGTATATAATATTTCTTTACTTAATAAATAAGAAAAATAATTTGGTAAAATTAATAAAATATGATCAAATTCAGATCCTTGAGATTTATGTACAGTAATTACTCAAGTTAATTTTCAATTAATAAAATTATTAAAATAAATAATTTTACAATCATTATTAAAATTAGAAAATAAAATTTTTATTATATTATTATTATAAATAATAAATCCTATATCTCCATTAAATATATTTAAATCATTATTATTTTTAGTAATAATAATAGGTTGACCAACATAATAAATTTTATTTTTTTTAAATATATATTTTTTTATATATTTATTTAAAAATAAATTATTAATATACTTATTTAAGTAATTAGTACCTAATTTTGAATTTTTAATTAAAGAAATAATTTGAAATTTATTAAAATAATATAATAATTTATTATATTTCATATTTTTATTATTTAAATAATTAATATAATATTTATATTTTCTTAAACATAAATTAATTAAAAAATTATAATCAAATTTATCTGAATCATAAAAATTTATATTACAATTAAAATTATTTTTAATAATAAATTCATCAATTTTATTATAATTACCACAATTTATTAAATTAGAAAATATATTTAAATATTTATTTTTTTTAAATCTATAATTTTTTAATAAAAATGATACATTATTATTTAATTTATTAATATTTATAAAAAAATTATAAAAATTAAATTTTCTTTTAAATAAAAATTTTAATAATTTTTTTTTTTTTTTAAACAAAGAATAATTATAATTACATATTTTATTTAATAATGAACAAGATTCTATAGGCCCTATTTGATTACTATCACCTATAAATATTATTTTTAAAAATTTTTTTTTTAATAAAATAAAAATATAATATAATGTAACTACATCTATCATAGAAAATTCATCTATTATTAAAATACTAAACTTTAAATCATCATATTCTTTAATATTTACTTCATTAAAATTTAAATTATAATTTAACAATTTATGTATTGTTATTGCTTTATTAGGTAAATTAATATAATATTCTTTTTTAATATTTAATAATTTATAATTTTTTTTTAATATATTAGTTAAATTAGAAGAAGATTTTCCAGTAAAAGAAACTATTTTAATAAAATCTTTATCTTTTATTTTATATATTTTATATAAAAAAATAATTAATTTAATAATAAGAGTAGTTTTACCAGTTCCTGGTAAACCAGAAATAAAAGATATTTTATTAAAAAAAACATTAAATGTACAAATTTTTTCATATACATTAAAACAAAATTTTTTAAAATATTTAAATATATAAATAATACTTTTACGTTTTATATTTTCTTCTTTATTTAAATTTTTTTTTAAAAAATTAACTATATAATTTTCATAAATTCAAAATTTATATAAATAAATATAATCCTTATACAGTATAAAAGGAGTTATATTATTTTTATAATATCAACTTATACAATTATATTTAAATAAAATATTTACACTATCATATATATTTATATATTTATTAAAAAAATATATTAAAAAATTATATATATATTTAGTAAATATATCTTTACTTAAAATTTTAAAAATCGGAAGACATATATGTCCTAATCTACTAGATAAACTAATTAAAAAACTAAATAACATAATAACAGAATAATCAAA
Source organism: Candidatus Stammera capleta (assembly GCA_036689405.1). GTDB lineage: Bacteria > Pseudomonadota > Gammaproteobacteria > Enterobacterales > Enterobacteriaceae > Stammera > Stammera capleta_X. Next base: position 163,190 of record CP144815.1, read on the forward strand.
ATTATTTTTCTTAAAATAAAATTTAGAAAAATATATATCTAATAAATTAGCCTCTTTTTTTTTATAACATGATCATAAAAAATTTTCTATTTCATTAAAATACATAATTAATATTTATTATATTTTTAATAAATTATTTAATTTATAAATTAATTTTTTATTAGGTTTAATATACAAAATACCATTATAAGATCTATAATTGTTTTCAATATATAAACCTCTTAAAAAAATATAATATATACCGCCAAAATTAATAGAATAATTATAATTTTTTACATTTAAACTTAAATAATTATGTAAAGCTATAGAATATATATGATATTGAATATCATATCTTTTTAATATCATATTGTTTATAATATTTTCTTTATTATAATATAAAATATTATTACCAAATCAACTTGATTTATAATCAACAATATAATATTTATTTTTATAAAAAAAAATTAAATCTATAATACCATTTAAATATCCTTTAATAAAATTTTTTATATTTAAATTATCACATAAACATGAAATATCATCATATTTTTTTATAATATAATTAAATTTTAAAAAATTAATTTTTTTAATATATAAAATAAAATCAAATTCTTTTAATATATTATCACATTTAATATTTTTTAAACTTATATTTAATGGATATAAAACTACATTTAATAAATTAAATAATATTTTCTTTATATTAAAAAAATATTTTTTTTTAATATTAAAATCATATATATATTTTAATAAAAAATTATTATCTATATCAATATTAAAATTTATTTTTTCCATAACTTTATGAAAAAACAAGCCTAAATTTTTACCTTTAGGTAAATTTAAAAAAAATATATTATTATTTAAATTATTATTAATATTATTATTAGATAATATATTTTTTTTATTTAATAAAACAATTTTAGAATAATTAATTATTCTTTTTATATTTATAATATCTTTACATTTAAAATTATTCTTATGTAAAAAATATTTAATAATATAAAAATTATTTTTTTTTATATAATTTATAATATTAATAAATTTAAAATTAATATATTTACATTTTCTAAAAATAAAAATTTTTTTATTGATCTCAGAAAAATTAAATTTTCTATTATTACCTATAATTCTACCTATAGAACTAAAACAAAATTTAAAATTTTTATTAAATACTTTATATAAAACAATATTACAAATATATACAGATCTAGTAATAGATACATATAATAAACGCATTTCTTCAGAAATTAATTCTTCATTCATTAAATTATTATATTTTTTAAAATTCAAAAAATCTAAATTAGTTCTACAATTTTTACGATTATGATATATATTATAATTATTATATTTATTTAAAAAAAATATAAAAGGCATTCAAACTATATTATACTGTAATCCTTTTGATTTATGAATAGTAGATATTTTAATTCCATCATCTTCATAAGAAAATGAACGTAAATAATATTCTTTATTATCATTATTATTATTATATATATCATTAATCTTTTTATTTAATCAATTTAATAATAATAATTTATCATTAAATAAATAATATTTTTTTTGTAAAATTTCAGATATATGTAATATATTTACATTATATTGTTCATCTTTATAATTTAAAAAATTAGTTTTTATTTTATTTTTTAAAAAAGAATTTAATAAACAATAAATACCATTATTATTTCATATATTATCATAATTGTAAAAATCATTTATAACTTTTTCATATATAAAATCATCATTAATAATTTTATCTAAATTACTTAAATCATAATTAAATAAATTAGTAGATAAAGCATTACGTATATTTAATTTAGAATTAGGAAAAATTATAGCTTTTAATAAAAAAAAAACTTCTTTAGCTTCTAAAGAATTAAAAATATTACTTTTATTTAATATACAATTAACAGGTAAAAAAAACTTTTTTAAAACATCAAAAAAAATTTTTATTTCATAATTCTTATGTACTAATATACAGACATCAGAGGGAATTATTTTTCTTTTAAAATTATTATTTTTATATAAAAAAATATTATTAGAATTTAAAATTTTATATATTTTTATAGAACAAAATTTAGCTATTTTATATTTATAATTTAAACTATTTAAATTATTTAATATAAAAAAATTAATACTATTAAATATTTTATTATTATTTTTAATAATTAAATTTTTATTTTTATAAGAAGGTAAAGTTAATAAATAATTAGCATCTTTAAAAATGAAAGGGTTATTTATTCTAGTAAATAAAAAATTTATACTTTTAACTAAGAAAAAAGAAGATCTTCAATTTATATTTAAAATATATAAAAAATCTATATTATTTTTAGATTTAATATAATTAAATATATTAGCACCTCTAAATGTATATATTGATTGTTTAGGATCACCTATAAATATTATTTTAGTATTATTCAAAATATTATTTATATATATATTATTAAATATATTAAATTGTAAAAAATCTGTATCTTGAAATTCATCAATTAAAGATATAGGAAAATTATTTCTAATAATATTAATAAGTATATTATTTTTATCATTACTTAATATAAAATTTAATTTATTTATTAAATCATTAAAACTAATAAAATTATTTTTCTTTTTATAATAAAATATATTTTTTTTAATATATTTTAAACATTTAAATATAATAAAATTATATAAATCATTAATTCTAATATATAATTTTTCTATATATAAAAAAATATTTTTAATATTTGAATTAAAATAAAATTTATATTTTATAATATATTTATATCTAAATTGTTTTAAACAATAAGGAATATAAAAATTAATAGTTTCCTTATTACACCATAAATTTATATTTTTAAATCAAATATCAATTATTTTTTTATTATATATATTATAAAAATTATTTAAATTAATAAAAAAAATATAAACTTTTTTATAATTTTTAATTCATATTCTTTTAAAATTATTAATATAAATAATAATTTTATTATAACAATCTTCTATAGAATTATATTTAATTACATTAATAAACTTAAAATCTATAAAATTTAAAATAGGATATATAAAATTATATAATTTATCTGGATTAGATCAATAAGAAAAAACTATTTTACTTAAATTATAAGACAAATTATAAAAATATTTACGTCAAAAAAATATTATTATTTTATAAACAAAATTATATTCATAATCTAAAATTTTTAAAGAACTATTAATATTTGAATTTAAAAAATAAGAAAATAAAATTTTTTTACAAAAACTATGTATAGTATATATAGAAAACATATCAATATTATTTTCATAATTTATTAATACATTTAATATATTAGGAATATTTTTAATATATATAAATATTTTTTCTATATAATCATTAAAAAATATATTTTTTATAAAACAAATACGTAATTTTCTTATATTATCTAATATTCTTTTTTTTATTTCCAAACACGCTAAATCAGTAAAAGTAACAACTAATATATTATTTATAGATAAATTTAAAAAATTACTTTCTATATTAATATTCAATAAAAAACGTAAATATAATAATGATAAAATATTTGTTTTTCCAGTACCAGCTGAAGCTTCTATTAAATTAGATTTTCCTAAATATATATTTAAAAAATTTAAATTATCTATCATATTATGATTAATATTTTCTATTATTAATTATTAAATTATTAAAAACTGGTAATAACCAATTTTCTATTTCAGATATTATAAATTCAATATTTAAAAAATTATAATATTTTTTAATTACATAAGATATATAAATATCATCTATTTCCCCTTTAATAAAAAAATTTCCATACAAAGTATTAAATAATTTTTCTTTAGCTTTATTTAAACAATATTCATTTAAAATCTTTTTTTTATTAAAACCATAAGAAGAAAAAATTCATATATTAGATGATTTAGGTAAAAATAATAATGGATAATTACAACCATTTAAATATGCATTTACATATTTATTAATATATTTTATACATATATTTTTATTTAAAGGTTTAAAACATCATATTCCATTATATCCATATAAATAACTACAACTATTACCTTCAATATAACAATATATTAAATGATCTATTCAAAATAATAAAGCATCTATTAAATTTAATTTTTTAGGTAATCATTTAAATAAACCAAATTTATCATATCTATATATATAACCTTTTATAAAAAAATTATTAAATTTAAAATTAATATTTATTCTATTTATTTTAAAATAATATTTTTTAATATTATTAACTAGAAAAAAAATATTTTCTTTTTCTTTTTCTCATAATATATTACCTAAAAAACTTAATGGTAAAAAATTTAAATGTTGTAAATATAAAAAAATATTTTTATTATATTCATATTTTAATAAAATATTTATAATTTTATATCTAATTAAATAAATTCTTTTTATATTTAAATTAAAAAATTCATTTTTATTAATATAAATATCAGAAATAAAATAATTAATTTTATTAAAAAAATATAAAAAATATTTTATTGGATTTGTTCAAAAATTATGTAATTGTATTAAATTAATAATATATTTACCTTTATATTTATTAAAATAATAATTCCTATTTACATAATTTAATATATTTAAATTATATTTTTCTTTAATTATTTTCTTTTTAATGTATATACTTTTTTTTTTATTTAATTTATAAAAATCAATTTTTTTTATAAATGTATCTATATAATTTTTAAAAAATATTAATAATATAGAAGGAAAACAAAAATTATTTTTTATAAAACAAAAATTAACATAACTAATATACAATATATTACAAAATAGAATTTTTTGTAAAAATAAATATTTATTATAACCTATTTTATCACGATCACCTAATCTTGGATTAAAATTAATTAAATTAAAATCACAATAAACTTTATTTTTAAGAAATATATTTTCGTTCATTCCTATTAAACATGTAATTTTAAAAAATAAAGATTCAGAATAAATAAATGAACAAAAATTTATACAATCTATAGAATAAATTTTTTTTTTATTTTTATATTTTAAAAAATTAATTAAAATTTTTTTAAAAATATTTATATCTATATATTTATTAAATTTACATATATTATAATTTTCTAATATATTAATAAAATTTTTTTTATTTAAAAATATACTTTTATTAATATATTTTTTATAAAAAAAAACATTTATAAATTTTATACAAATAAAAACTCAATCATTAAATAAATATTTTTTATTCAAAATATCTTTTCAATATAATACTTTATAAATAAAATCACATATTTTTTCAATTAAATTATAATAAAAATTATTAGATAAAAAAGTATAAGGAATAATATTATTTCAAATACAATATTCATTATTTATACAAAAACCTAATAATATTCTTCTTAAACTATTTATTCAAGTTAAATAATTAAATTTTTTATAATAAAACATATTATTTTTTAAATTTATATTTAAACCTATATTTTTAATAATATATATTATTATTTTTAATTCCTCATAATTTATATTAAATTTTTTAAATATTATTTTTTTTTTTAAAAAACATAATAATTCAGTAAAATTATATTCTAAATTTGATATATTTAATAAATTTAAAAATATATTTAATAATTCATTTTCATAAATATAATTATTATCTTCTAAAATTTTATACGGTAAATATTTTTTATATTTTAAATCAGAAAAAACAGAATTAATATACGAATAATATATATTAATATCAGTAACATTAACTATTATATCATTTATATTATAATTTTTATTTATAATTAAATCTAACAAAAAATTTTTTAATTTTTTAACTTCTTCTAAATACCCACAAGATCTACTTATTACTATAGAATTATCTTTATTTTTATAACTATATTTTTTATTAAAAACAATATCTTTAAAATTTAATATATTATATTTAATAATATTTAATTTATTATTATTATTAATATTTAAAAAATAACTCACTTCTTTAATATTTAATTTTAATAATAATAATAAAGTTTCAGAAAAACTTTTTCCATAATTTAACAATAATGAATTATAATTATTTTTAATATTATAAAATTTATAAATAAAAGAATATTTTTTTTTTCTTTTCAAAAAAATATTTTTTTTATTATCAAAATAAAATTTTTCATATCAAAATTTATATGATGGATTAAATAAAAAATAATAAACATTTCTATATTTAGATATTGAATATAAAATATCTAAATGAATAGGAGGTATAAATGATATATTAAATAAACAAATATAATTAATTATATTTTTAGGGAAAATAAAATTTTTATTTTTTAATATTTTTAAAATTTTTATATAAATATCAGATTTATTTCACTTATATGAAAAATTATTAATAAAATATTTTACTATTTTTCTTCATAATATAGATTGTCATTTTTGATGAATAAAATTATTAATATTTTTTATATATCTATAATTTTTTCATTCATATAATCAATCTATTCTATACATTAAATATTCATCATATATATTAGAAATTTTAAAAGATAAATTAAATAATTTTTCATAATTATAATCATCTTTTAAATAATTTTTAATAAATAAAAACTCTTTTAAATCAATAACTTTAGGTAATATATTAAATATTACTCAAACTAAATTATATTTATTAAAATAATATTTTTTTGATATATCAGGTATAATATTTTTACAAAATTTTCATATAAAATCACCAACTAATAAAAAATTAAAGTTTGCACATATACCTAATTTTTCAGCTAAAAAAATTTTTAAATTTAAAGATATATTTTTATTAGAAATTAATATAAATATTTTTGATAAAAAAATATTATTTATATTATTTTCTTTTTTTATAATAGATAATATATTTCTTTTTAAAATATCTAAATTATTAGATTGATATAATGTAAACATATATTTAAAAAAACAAATAATATATTTTTAATATAAATAAATTTATCCATAATTATTGATAAAAATAATAAGAAAATACAAAAAAAATACTCATTTTTTTTATTAAAAAATAAAAAAAAAATAGGAATTCTAAATTTAAATTTATATGGTCATAAAAAATTTATACCTTTATAAGTAAACATATCACATAAAATATGACTAAAATAACCTAAAAACATAATATATATTATGTTAGAATTAATATTTAAAAAAAAAAAATTTATATATAAAACAAATAAAACAAAAAAAATTAAACCAAATAAACTATGAGTAATAGTTCTATGTCCAAATAAATTATATATTATAATAGAAATAAATTTTAATTTATTACCTAAAAAAGATTTAGGATGATCTATATCAGGTAATACACATGATAAAAAACAAAAAGGAATAATATATAATAAATATAAAATATTAAATAAATTTAAAATTTTTAAAAAAAATATTATAAAAGATAAACAAAAAATTAAATGATTTTTTATACACACAAAAATTCCTTTATAATATATAATTATTATATATATATATGTAATATATACATATATATATATATATATTATATATTATATATATATAATATAATATTAATTTTAAAAAATACATATAATAAATAATATAAATATGTTAAAAAATAGAGATCATAGAGTATTAAATAAAAATTTAAATTTATATCATATTAGTAATATATCTCCAGGAATGGTTTTCTGACATAATAACGGATTAATACTTTTAGAAAATATTAAAAAAATAATAAGAAAAAAATTAAAAAAATACAAATATCAAGAAGTAAGTACAACATTTTTAATTGACAAAAATATGTGAATTAAAAGTGGTCATTGAAAAAATTATAAAAAATATATTTTTTATACAAAATATAAAAATAAAATATTATGTATAAAACCTATGAATTGCTTAGGACATATAGAAATATATAAACAAAAAATAAAATCCTATAAAGATTTACCAATTAGAATAGCAGAATTTGGAATATGTCATAGAAATGAAAATTCTGGATCTTTACATGGATTAATGAGAACAAAATTATTTACTCAAGATGATGCACATATATTTTGTATACCTAAAAAAATAGAAATAGAAGTATTAAAATGTATTAAAATGATTTATGAAATATATAAAATATTTAATTTTAAAAATATAAATATATTTTTATCAACAAGACCAAAAAAATATTTAGGTAATAAAAAAATATGAAATATAATAGAAAAAAAAATTATTAAATTATTAAAAAAAATAAAAATAAAATTTAAAATTAAACATAAAGAAGGAGCTTTTTATGGTCCAAAAATAGAATTTATTTTAAAAGATTTTTTAAATAGAGAATGACAATGTGGAACTATACAAATAGATTATTTTTTACCAAAAAAATTAAATATTACATATTTAAATAAAAGTAATAAAAAAAAAAATCCTATAATTATACATAGAGCAATTTTAGGTTCTTTAGAAAGATTTATAGGAATTATTATAGAAGAATATAATGGAAAATTACCTTTATGGTTAGCACCTATTAAAACAGTAGTAATAAATATTTCATTAAAAAATTTAAAATATTCAAAATATGTATTAAATAAATTAATAAAAAATAATATTAATTCTATAGGAGATTTTGAAAATAAAAAAATAAATTTCAAAATAAGAAAATATATTTTACAAAAAATACCTTATATAATAATATGTGGTAATAAAGAAAAATCATTAAAAAAAATAAGTGTAAGATATTATAAAAATAAAAATAATATATATATAATATCATTAAAAAAATTTATTAAAAAAATTATTTATAAAATAAAAAAATATAAATAAGGATAAAACTATTAAAAATTATAAAAAAAAAAGATATTTTAAAAAATATAAAATTAACAATGAAATTAAAAGTTATAAAATAAAGTTAATAAATAATAAAGACAAAAATAAAAATATAATTTTAACAAAAGAAGCATTAAAAATAGCTAAAGATCTTAATTTAGATTTAGTAGAAATAAATCCTAACTTTAATCCACCAATATGTAAAATATTAAATTATGGAAAATATATATATAAAAAAAAAAAAAAATAATAAAAAACATAAAAACAACAAAAAAATACAAATAAAAGAAATAAAATTTAGATTTAATACAGATAAAAATGATTATAATATAAAAATAAATAATATAATAAAATTTATAAATAAAAAATATAAAATTAAAATTTCAATTATATTAAGAGGAAGAGAAATAATACATAAAAATTTAGCAATAGATATGTTAAATAATATAAAAAAAAAAATAAAAAAAAATAATAATAAAATTATTTTTATAAAAAAAATCACAGAAAATAGACAAATTTCAATGATATTAATATCTAAAAAAAAATAATATGTTAAAAATAAAAAGTATTAAATCAATTAAAAAAAGAATTAAAAAAACTTCTTCAGGAAAATTAAAATTTAAATGTTGTAATTTACGTCATATTTTAACAAAAAAAAAAAAGAGAAGAAAAAGAAAATTAAAAAAAAAAAAAATAGTAAATAAAACAATCAGTAAAAAAATAAAAAAAATAAATCCATATTTATAATAATAAATAGGTAAAGATTATGGTTAGAATAAAAAGAGGCGTAACTGCACATAAAAAACACAAAAAAATAATTAAAAAAGCAAAAGGATATTATTCCTGTAGATCAAAAACTTATAAATCAGCAAAACAAGCAGTAATAAAAGCAGGACAATATTCATATAGAGATAGAAAACAAAAAAAAAGATATTTTAGAAAAATATGAATTTTACAAATAAATGCAAAAGTAAGAAAATATGGATTAACATACAATCAATTTATATATAAAATAAAAAAAATTTTTAATATAAATAGAAAAATATTATCTGAAATAATAAATAAAGAAAAAAAAAGTTTTAATAAAATAATATCATTAATTAAAAAACAATAAATAATTTATTTTAAATAAAAAATGTTAAATTTTAATAAATATATAAATAAATTTAATAAAAATATTAAAAATAAGAATGATATAAAATCTATAGAAAAAATACGCATAAAATACTTAGGTAAAAAAGGATATATAAATATATTAATTAAAAATATTAAAAAAATATCAAAACAGAAAAGACCTAAAATAGGTAAAATAATAAATAAAATAAAAAAATATATAAAAAATAAAATATATTTAAAAAAAAAATATATAATTAAAGAAAATATTAAAAAAAATGAAGTATATATAGATATATCTTTACCAGGAAGAAAATATTTTATAGGTAAAAAACATATTATTACTCAAACTTTAAATAAAATAGAAAAATTTTTTCAAGAATTAGGATTTTTAAATATAACAGGTAATGAAATAGAAAATAAATATTATAATTTTGATTTATTAAATGTAAACAAATATCATCCTTCAAGATCAAAAAAAGACACATTTTGAATTAATAAAAATACTTTATTAAGAACTCAAACATCATGTTTACAAATAAGATATATGAAAAAAAATAAACCTCCTATTAAAGTAATTACATCAGGATGTGTATTTAGAAAAGATTATGATAAAACTCATACACCTGTTTTTCATCAATTAGATTTATTTTTAATAGATAAAAATATAAATTTTTCTAACTTAAAATATATAATTATAAAATTTTTAATACATTTCTTTAACAAAAATATAAAAATTAAATTTTTACCATCATATTTTCCTTTTACAGAACCTTCAGCAGAAATATTTATAAAAAACAAAAGCAATAAATGATTAGAAATATTAGGATGTGGTTTAATACATCCTAAAATATTAAATAATTTAAATATTAATCCAAATATATATTCAGGAATAGCATTTGGTATAGGAATAGAAAGATTAATAATGATAAAATATAATATAAAAGATATAAAATTATTATATGAAAATAATATTAAATTATTAAAACAATTTTAATTTTTTGGTATAAAAATGAAATTTTATAAAGAATGAATTAAAAAATATATAAAAAATAATTTAAATATTAATAATATAATTAATTTATTAAAAAATAATGGTTTTGAAACAAATTATATTAATATAAATAAAAATAAAAATTATATAATAAAAAAAAATATACTACATAAAATATATTTATTAAAATGAATATGCATAAAAATAAAATATAAAAATAAAATATATAAAAAATATATAAAATATATTAAAGAAAATATAGAAAATAAATATATTTTAATAAATAAAAAAGATATTAAAAATAATTATTTTTTTTTAAAAAAAAAACAATATCATAAAAAATATATTTTTATACTCTATAAAGAAAAAAATACATTAAAAGAAAATATTAAATATTTAAATAAAATTAATTTATTAGAAATAAATATACCTTATAATAAAATAAATTGTAATAATATATATTCTATATGTAAAGAAATATCAATATTAATAAATAAAAATATTTATTTAAATATAAAAAAAAAAAAAAAGATATATAAATCAAAAATAATTATAAAAAATAAAAATTTAGATAAAAATATAATTAATTATAAATATATTATTATAAATAATATTAAAAATATAAATAAAAAAATTTACACAAATTATAAAAACAAACTAAATTTATTAAATATAAAAATTAATAATAATATAAAAGATATAATAAATTATATTTTAATAGAATCAGGACAAAAAATTATATATTTAGATTTAGATAAAATAATTAAATATAACAAAATTAATAATGAAATTATAAATATAAAAGAAAAATTTTTAATAAAAAAAAACATTGAAAAATATTATATAACACAAAATACTAAAAATTTAATTATAATTTCTCCATTATATGAATATAAATATATTATTAAAAATAATAATTGTAATAATAAAATTAATAAATATATAAGTAATAGTTATAATAATATACAAAATATATTTTTACAAAAAACAGCAGAAATAATAAAAAAAAAATATAAAGGAAATATAAATAAAATTAATATAATATATAATTTTAAAAAAAAAAAAAAAACAAAAATTATATTAATAAAATATAAATACATAAAAAAAAAAATTGGATTTAATATTAAAAAAAAAAAAATATTAAATATTTTAAAATTAATAGGATATAAAATAATTAAAAAAAAAAAAAAATATTTTATTATTAAAATACCAAAATGAAAAAATAATATAAAAATAATAGAAAATATTATTTCTGAAATATTAAAAATATATGGATATAATAAAATTCCAATGAAAAATTTTAGTACAAATATTATAATTAAAAAAAAAAAAAATATATCAGAAAAAATAAATAGTATAAAAAATATAGTAATAAGTATAGGTTATAAAGAAATAATAAATTTTCAATTTATAAGTAAATATAAAGAATATTTATTTTTTAATAAATATAAAAATATAAAAATATATAATCCTTTATCTAAAAATACGAAATTATTAAGAACTTCATTAGTTCCAAATATGATAGATTCTTTATCTTTTAATATTAGAAGACAACAAAAAAGTATTAAATTTTTTGAATTAGGAACATGTTTTAAATTAAAACAAAATAATAAAATAAAAGAAAATAAAAAATTATCTTTAGTAATATATGGATATAAAAATAAAAATAAATGATATATAAATAATAATCATTTTGATTTTTATGATATAAAAGGAGATTTAATATATATATTTAAAAAAAAAAATAAAGAAAAATATTTAGATATAAAAAAATCTAATAATAAAATATTAGATAAATACCAAAACGCTGATATATTTTATAAAAAAAAAAAAATAGGCTATATAGGTATGTTAAATAAAAAAATACAATATAAATATTCTTTAAAATATCCAGTATTTTTATTTGAAATAAAAATTAAAAATATATTATTTAAAAAAAAAATAAATATAAAAAAAATCTCAAAATATCAAAATAATATAAGAGATATAACATTAATTATAGATAAAAAAATATCAATAAATAATTTAATTAAATTATGTATATCAATAAATAAAAAAAAAATAAAAAAAATTAGTATTATTAAAATATATAATAATAAACTAAAAAATATAAAAAAAAAAAATATAACATTAAGATTAAATATACAAGATAATAATAAAACATTAAAATCAGAAGAAATAAATAATATTATATATAAATGTAAAGAAAAATTAAAAAAAAAATTTAATGCAATAATTAATTAATTTAAAAAAAAATATTAATAATTATAAAAATAACAAATAAAAAGTTAAATAAAAATTAAAAAAATAATTATGAATAAAAAATTATATTTTAATTCAAATAATATTAATAAATATATAAATAAAATATATAATTGAATGTTATTTAGTTTATTAATAACATTATCTATATCATGATATATAATAAAAATACCTTTCTTTTCAGAAATAATATTTCTAAATAAATTATTTTTATTAACTTTACTAACAACACAATTATTTATTATTTTTTTAATTTCAAATTTAATAAATAAAATAAATATAAATATTATTATATTAGTATATATACTATATTCAGTATTAACAGGAATATCTATATCAAATATATTTTTAATATATACTTATTCTTCAATAATAATATCATTTTTAATATGTAATATTATATTTTTTATTATGAGTTTTATAGGTTATACTTCAAAAATTGATTTAACTAAAATAGGAAATATTTCTTTAGTATTAATAACAGGAACTATCATAAGTACTATATTAAATATAATATTAAAAAGTTCTTTTATTGTTTTTATAAATTCATATATAAATACATTATCTTTTTATATACTTATAATATGAGATACAAATAAATTAAAAGAAATAGGAAAAAATATAATAGAAAATAATAATTATAAAAAAATAAAAAAATATTCTATATTAGGAGCATTAATTTTATATTTAAATTTTACTAATTTATACTTATTAATTTTAAAATTATCAGGCAATAAAATAATAAAATAATAAATAATAAATAATAAATAATAAATATTTTTTTATAAAAATATTTTTAATTATAAAAAATAAAATATTTTACTTTAAAATACTTTTTTTATATAAATTTATTGAATTAATAATAATATTTTTTGCTTCATGAATATCATATCAATTATCAATTTTTATTCATTTATTTTTATCTAAATCTTTATAATGTTCAAAAAAATATCATATATTATTTAATATATCTTTAGAAATATCACATATATCTTGTATTGAATTATATTCATCAGTAATATTATAATTAGGTATTGCTAATATTTTATTATCTTCTCCACATTCATCTATTAATTTTAATACACCTATAGGACGACATTGTATAATTGAATTAATATATAATGGATATTTACAAATTACTAATACATCTAAAGAATCTTTATCTTTTGATAAAGTATTATTAATATAACCATAATTAAATGGATAAAATATAGGAATTTTAATAAATCTATCTACTCAAATAGAATTATATTTTTTATTTTTTTCATATTTCACATAACATGTATTTAAAGGAATTTCTATAATAACATAAATATCATTTGGAATATCTTTTCCTGAAGGAATATTATTTTTTATTAACATAATTTTTTATAAAATATTCAATTATTAAATAATTAAAACATAATATATATTATAATATATATATACATTAAAATACAAATAAAATTATGAATACTAAAAATAATATATATAAATATATAAAAAAAATTAAAAAAATATTTAAAATAATTAAAAAAAAGACAAAAACAAAAATAGAAATTAAACTAAAAATTAATAAAGAAATTAATACAAAAACAAAAAATAAAAAAATAGAAAATATAAATTTTAAAAAAAATATATTATTAAATATAACTTCATATTTAAAAAAAAAGAAATGTAATATTATTATAAATAATTTAAATATTAAAAATATTAAAAAATGTATTAATTATATTAATAATACAATTAATTATATATCAATAGACAAATATAATAATTTACCAAATAAAAAAATATTTATAAAAAAACAAAAAAAAAATTTAGGAATATATTTTAAAGATAATATTAGTATTAAAAAAATGATTAATATATCAAAAAATATAGAACAAAATTCAATTAATTTAAATAAAAATATTATAAATGACAATACAATATTTAATAAATATAAAAATATATATATTATATATAATGAATATAAAAAAATAAAATTATATAAATATAATTATTATTTAATAATACATAATATTATTATAAAATATAAAAATATTATGGAATACGATTCTATATATTTATATAGACATAAATTATCAGATATAATTAATAATTATAAATATTTAAGTAATAAAATAGTTAAAAATATATTAATAAAAATAAAACAAAAAAACATAAAAACTAAAAAATATTCTATAATATTTAATAATGAAACAAGTAGTGAAATATTAAAATATTTATATGATTTAATAAATGGAAAAAATATATATAATAAAATATCTTTTTTATATAATAAATTAAATAAAAAAATATTTCCTAAATGAATTAATATTATAGAAAATCCATATATTTATAAAGGTATAGGTACAAAACCATTTGATAATGAAGGTTTAAATACAAAAAAATATTATATAATTAAAAATGGTATATTAAAAACATGAATATTAGATTCATATTATTCAAGAAAATTAAAAAAAAAAAATACATTTAATTCTGGTGGAATACATAATTGAGTAATTAAAAATAATAAAAATAATATATCTTATAAAAAATTAATAAAATTAATGAATAATGGAATAATAATAGATAAATTTTTAGGAGAAGGAGTAAATATAAGTACAGGTTTATATTCAAAAGGAATATCAGGATATTTAGTAAAAAATGGAAAAATAAAATATTATATAAATGAAGCTATAATATCAGGTAATTTAATAAATTTATATAAAAATATTAAAAATATAAGTAACGATATAAACATTAATTCTAAAATTAGAACAGGTTCAATATTAATTAATAATATTAATCTAACAAGTAATAAAAAATAATTTTTTTTTAAATAAATAATTTATCAAAAAAAATTATTTTATATTATTTTTTTTTTCTAAAATAGAAATAACAGGTAATTTTTTACCTTCTATAAATTTTAAAAACGAACCACCACCACTAGATATATAAGAAATTTTATCAGAAATATTAAATAATTCTGCTGCTAATATAGTATCTCCACCACCAATTATACTAAAAGAATTACTTTTTAATATAGCTTTAGCTATCATTTCAGTGCCTTTACGAAAATTTGAATATTCAAATACACCTACAGGACCATTTCATAATATAGTTTTTGCTTTTATAATTATTTTATATATAAATCTAATAGTTTTATTTCCAAAATCTACAATTTCTTCATCATTACAAATATCATAAACATTTTTGATATAAGAATTTGAAAATTCAGAAATTTTTTTTGTTACCCTACAATCAATTGGTACAGGAATATTATATTTATTACGTAATTTTTTTGCTTTCTTAATATAAGAAGGTTCATATAAAGACTTTCCTACTTTATTATCTATAGATATAAATGTATTTGATATACCACCTCCAACTATTAAAGTATCTGATTTTTTAGCTAAATTATTTAATACATTAAATTTAGTAGAAATTTTGGATCCTCCAATTATAGAAACTAATGGTCTTATAGGATTTAAAATTAATTTAGATAACATTTTAATTTCATTATAAAATAATATACCTATACAAGAAATAGATGCATATTTTATAATTCCATATGTAGAAGAATGTTTTCTATGAGCAGTTGCAAAAGCATCCATAACAAAAATATCACATAATTTAGCATATTTTTTAGATAATAAATTACAATTTTTAATTTCACCAATATTAAATCTAACATTTTCTAAAACTAAAATTTCATTTTTAGATTTAAATTTTAAATTATCTATATTTAAATAATTATTAATTAATCTAATAGATAAATTAATTTTTTTTCTTAAATATTTTACTATTGGTAATAATGAAAAATTTATATCATATTTACCCTCAATAGGTCTTCCTAAATGAGAAAATATTATTAAATATCCACCATTTTTTATAATATATTTTATAGTAGGTAAAGATAACTTTATACGTTTATTAGACATAATAATTCCATTTTTAATTGGAACATTTAAATCTAATCTAAGTAATATTTTTTTATTAAATATATTAATATTTTTAATATTCAACATTATATTTTATATCCTAAAAATAATAAATAATAATATAAATATTATATCAAAATTAATAAAATATTTTAAAAATATTTAATATGTTAAAAATAATATATTTAATTATCCTAAAATTATAATTTATAATATAACTAATATTAAATAATATAAAAAAAATAATTTTTTATATATTTAAATATTTATAAAAAAAATAAAAAATTTATTATTAATAAATACATTTAATAAAAAATTATAAATATATAAATGATATAATAAAAATATATTTTTTTTAAAAAAATATATATAAAATAAACAAAAAAATGAAAAAAATATTAATATTTCTAAATAAAAATTACTGAAATATAATATATATATTATATATAATTAATAAATTAATAGAATTTCCATTAGTGTTAATAACACATATAATTTTTATATATATATATATAAATAATATAAAAATTAAAAACAAATTTAAAATAATATTATTATTAATATTAATACCATTATTATCTTTATTAATAAAAAAAATTATAAAAAAAATAATATTTATAGAAAGACCATATTTAAATATATTAAATAATATAAAAAAAAATAAAATTAAAAAAAAATACTATAAAATCCCAATTTGATTAAAAAAAAATTGGAAAAATAAAAAAGATAGTTCTTTTCCTTCAGGACATACAATATTCTCTAATTTTTGAATTATATTATTTAAAAAAAAAAAAAAAATATATATAAATATTATAAATAATATATTAAAAATTATTATTATAAGTAGAATATTATTATATTTACATAGATTAGAAGATATTATATTTAGTTTAATAATAAATTATATAATAAAAAATATAATTTCAATTATATTTTAAAAATAAAAAAATCTCTAGCTATTTTTGTATTAGAAAAATATTTATAACAATTATTTAACATTAAAATAAGATCTTTATAAGAATATCTAGAACTAAAATGAGTAATTATTAATTTTTTTACATTATATTTTCTAGCAATTATAGCTGCTTGTATATTAGTAGAATGACCTCTAGAATTAGCTTCTTTATACATATTATTATCTAATGTTGATTCATATACTAATAAATCCAAATTATATAAATAATTACATTTTTTTTTAAGAGGTGAAGTATCTCCTAAAATAGCTATTTTTTTTCCAATTATTTTTTTTCCTAAATATTTTTTACCATTAATAATTCTATTATTTAAATTAATTTTTTTACCTAATTTTAAAACCTTATATATTGGTCCAGGATATATACCTTCAAGTATTAATTTTTTTACATTTAAATGACCAGGTTTATTACATTGTTTTATATAAAAACCATAGCATTCTAAAGTATGATTTAATAAAAAACAACTTACTTTATAATTTCCATTATTAAATAAACTACCTTCTTTAATTTCAAATATTTTTAATGGAAAATTAACACAACAATTAGTTAATTTTAAAGATAAATTAATAAATTTTTTTATACCTTTAGTACCATAAATTTCTAAAGAATCATTAGAATTATACATAGATCTACTAGTTAATAAACCAACTAAACCAAAAATATGATCACCATGCATATGAGTAATAAATATTTTTTTAATTTTATTTAACTTTATAGATGTATATAAAATTTGATGTTGAGTACCTTCACCACAATCAAATAATCAAATTTCATTAATATTATTGTTTAAAATAAGAGCTATACTACTAACATTTCTTCTTATAGATGGAGAACCTGCATTAGTACCTAAAAATTGAATATACATTATATATACCAAAATAAAAAAAATTAATAAACTATTTAATAATATAACTATATATATAAAATAATATTTTAATAAATATTATTTATATAAAAATAAATATTTTTAAAAAAAAATATATAAATATAATAATAATATTTTTAATATAAATAAAAATTAAATATTTTAAAATATATAAAAAATAACTACTTTAATAAAAAAATTTATAAATATAAATATATTTATAAAAAAATATAATTTTTAAAAAAAATAAAAAATATTATCATATATAATATATATTACATATATATAAATAATATTTAAAATAAAATTAAATTATTAAATTTTTTAATAAAATATTATTAAAAATAATGTTTTTCTTAACAAAAATTAATAAAAAATAATAAATTATTTTTTTAAAAAAAAATAAATAAAAAAATATAAATTAATTTAAATTATTAACATAAATTTTAAAATAACTAACTATTTTTATAAATATATAAATAAAATGAATAATAAAAATTTTATATATAATAAAATAAATAAAGATATAAAAAATAAAAAATATAAAAAAATTATAACACGCTTTGCACCTGAACCAAATGGTTATTTACATATAGGACATGCAAAATCTATATTTATAAATTTTGAAATAGCAAAATATTATAAAGGAAAATGCAATTTAAGATTTGATGATACTAATCCAGATACAATTAAAAAAAAATATATCAATTCAATAATAAAAGATATAAAATGATTAGGTTATAAATGAAATAAAAATATAAAATATGCATCAGATTACTTTAATAAATATTATTATTATGCATTAATATTAATAAAAAAAAAATTAGCTTATATAGATGAATTATCAGAAAAAAAAATAAAAAAATATAGAGGTAACTTTAAAAAAGTTGGTAAAAATAGTCCTTTTAGAAATAGAAATATTAAAGATAATATTAATTTATTTAAAAAAATGAAAAATGGAATTTTCCCTGAAAAAAAAATGTGCTTAAGAGCAAAAATTGATATGAAATCAAAAAATATAATATTAAGAGATCCTATTTTATATAGAATAAAATATACTAAACATATAAAAACAAAATATAAATGATGTATATATCCAACATATGATTTTGCACATTGTATAGCAGATTCAATAGAAAAAATAAGTCATTCTTTATGTACATTAGAATTTCAAAATAATAAAATATTATATAATTGAGTATTAAATAATATAAATATAAAACATAAACCAAAACAATATGAATTTTCTAGATTAAATATTACAAATAATATAACTTCTAAAAGAAAAATTAATATTTTAATAAAAAAAAAAATAATAAATAATTGAAACGATCCACGATTAATTACTATATCGGGTATGAAAAAAAAAGGATATACTTATAAATCTATATTAAATTTTTGTAAATCTTTAGGAATAAGTAAACAAGAAAGTATTATAAATATAAACATATTAGAAAATTTTTTAAGAAAAGATTTAAATAAAATTTCTCCAAGAACTATGGGGGTTATAAATCCCATAAAATTAATATTAATAAATTTAAAAAAAAAAAAAAAAATATATATACCTAATCATCCAAATAATAATAATTTCGGTAAAACAAAAATATATTTATACAAAAAAATATATATAGATAAAAAAGATATTAAAATTAATAAAAATTTAAAATTAAATAATTTATCAAATTATTTACTAAAATTAAAATATTCTGAATATATATATATAAAAAATATTATTTTAAACAAAAAAAATAAAATAAAATATATAATATGTAAGTTATCTAAAAAAAAAAATATTAAAAAAAAATATAAAATAATACATTGAATATCAAAAAAAGATTCAATAAAAACTACATTTATTTTTTTTAAAAATTTATTCATAAAAAAAAATATTATAAAATATAATAATGATAATAATTTTTTAAATTTTATAAATAAAAAATCTATAGTTAAAAAAATAGGATATATAAATAAAAATATTATATATAAAAAAAATAAAATATTTCAATTAGAAAGAGAAGGATATTTTAAAAAAAAAAACAAAAATTATATAACTTTAAATCAAATAATATCTTTAAAAAATAAACATATTTAAAAAAAATAATAATATATAAAGAATATTTAAAAAAAAATACATATGTATTATGACATAAATAAAAAATTAAATTTATATATATATAAAATATATTTTTTTAAAAAAAAAAATAAAAAAAAAATATTAAAATTTTTTAATCAAAAATATAATTTTTATAATTTAAAAAAAATATTTAAAAAAATATCATTAATTATTAATAATAAAATATTAAATATATATAAAAAAAAAGAATATTATAATAATAATAAAATATTATATAACTTAATATTACAATTAAATAAAGGTCATATATATATATATATATATTATAATTATATTAATAATAAAATTTTTATTATTAAAATAGATTTAGAATTATATATATATAATATATATTCACCTTTAAAAGGTATAAATTACTTAATTTCAAAATTTAAATCAGATTTAATAATAATTAATTATAAAATACAAGGATATATAAAAAACAAAAAAAAAAATTTTTTAAACTATAAAATTAATTCTTTACAAAATTTTATATCAAAAAAATATAAAAATATTTATGATATTTTAGATATAAATATATATAATGAAAATATATTTCATACAAAAATGATAATTAAAAAAATAAATATAAAAAATAATATTTTTAATTATAAAAATAATAAATTTAATAAAAAAAAAAAAATATATATATTAAAATTAATATGAAAAAAAATTAAAAAAATATATTATAAAAAATAATATTAAAAAAAATTATAAAGTTAAAATTTTATAACCATTTTTAGTCACTAAAATAGTATGTTCATATTGAGCTGATAAATTATTATCAATAGTTTTAACAGTCCATCCATCTTTATCAATATAAGTTTTATTACTTCCTATATTAACCATAGGTTCAATAGTAAAAATCATACCAGTTTTCATACGTAAATTATAATTATTTTTATAATGTAAAATTTGAGGAAACTCATGTAATTTTCTTCCTACTCCATGACCACAATAATTTCTAACTATAGAATAACCATAATATTCTATATAATTTTGTATATTTTTACCAATTAAATTAATTTTATTACCATTTTTTACATATTTAAGAGCATAAAAAATACTATTATAAGTAATAGTACATAATTTTAAAACATTTATATTAGGTGTACCAACAAAAAACATTTTAGAACAATCAGAATAATATTTATTTTTACAAATAGAAATATCAATATTTATAATATCTCCATTTTTTAAAATACAATTATAACTTGGTATTCCATGACATACTACATTATTTACAGAAGTACATATAGATTTAGGATAATTCATATATCCTAATACTGCAGGATAAGCCTTATAATAATTTATAATTTTATTATGACATTTATCATTTATATAACCAGTTGAAATTCCATGTTTTATATATTTTGAAATATATAATAATAAATTTTTTACTATATTACTTACTATAATCATATTTTTAATATCTTTATTATTTTTAACTATCATATAAATTAACCTTTTTAAAAATATTAATATATCTAAATAAAATATATGTATATAATAATATAAAAAATATATTTTTTAAAATAAACGGTAAAAAAAAATGATTAATTTTTCAATTAAAGAAATGATAAAAGCAGGTATACATTTTGGTCATCAAACAAAATACTGAAACCCAAAAATGAAACCTTATATATATACAAAATATAATAAAATACATATTATTAATTTAAATAAAACTATTAAATTATTTAATATAGCAATTAAAGAATTAAAAAAAATGCAAAAAGAAAAAAAAAAAATACTATTTATAGGAACAAAAAAACCTGCATCTAAAATTATTAAAAAAACAGCAATAATTTGTAATCAATTTTATATAAATAAAAGATGACTAGGAGGAACATTAACAAATTGAAAAACAGTAAAAAAATCAATTAAATATTTAAAAAAATTAGAAAAAGAATATAAAATATTATTATTAAATAAATATATAAAGAAAAAGGAAATATTATTAAAAAAAAAAATATTAAAAAAACTTAAAAATAACCTAGAAGGAATAAAAAATATGAAAGGATTACCTGATGCTATATTTGTAATAGATTCAAAATATGAAAAATTAGCAGTAAAAGAAGCAAAACAATTAAAAATAAAAATTTTTTCTATAATAGATACTGATAATAATCCAGATAATATAGATTATATTATTCCAGGAAATGATGATTCAATAAAATCTATAAAATGATATTTAAACATAATATGCAAAAAAATAAATTAAAAGAAAATAAAATAAATTTAATTAAAAAAATAAGATATTTAACTAAAATAAGTATAATAAAATGTAAAAAAGCTTTAGAAAAAAACAATTATAACTTAGAAAAATCTTTAATATACTTAAAAAAAAAAAATATAAATAATAAAAATAATTATCCTAAAGAAGGAATTATTTTTAGTAAAATTAAAAAAAATAATGTAATAATGATTAAACTACTTTGTGAAACAGATTTCACAGCAAAAAATAAATATTTTAATAAATTTGCAAATAAAATAATAAATTTTTGTTTTAAAAAAAAAATAACAAAATTAAAAAAAATAAACAAATATTTTAAAAAAAAAATAAAATATTTAAAAATAAAATTTAATGAAAATATTATTATAAATAATATTTGTAATTTAAAAGGTAAATATATAAGAAATTATTTACATTATAATAACAAAATAGGAACAATATTAAAAATAAATACAGATAAAATAAAAAATAAAAAAAAATATATTAAACAAATATGTATTCATATAACAGCAATGAATCCTAAATATATAAATATAAAAAATATACCATTAAATATAATAGAAAAGGAGAAAAAAAAAATATTAATTTATAATAAAAAAAATATTTATAATAAAATTAACAAAAAACTTAAAAAAAAAACTTTATTAGAACAAAAATTTCTTTATAATAATAAAATTAAAGTAAAAGAATTTTTAAAAAAAAAAAATATAAAAATAATTAATTTTTATAGATATGAAATATAAAAAATAGTATATTAAATATAATAATATAATAAATTGGAGGTATGGCCGAGTGGTTTAAGGCAACGGTCTTGAAAATCGTCAACGTTTATCGTTCGAGAGTTCGAATCTCTCTACCTCCGTTTATATTTTTTTTTAAAAAAAAAATAATTAAAAAATAAAAAAAAATAATTTATATTTAATAATAAAAATAATAAATAAAATATATATAAAAATTTTCAAAAATAATACTAATATATTTATATATATAAAAATATTAAAAATATAAAAAATTAAATATTTAAATATTATAATAATAATGTAATTTTTTTTTATAATATAAATATATATTATGAATATTAATAAAATTAAAAAAAAAATATTAAAAATTAAAAGAAAAATAAAAATATTTTCTTATTATTATTTTTATAAAAATAAAAGTATTATATCAGATGAAAATTATGATATTTTATTAAAAAAATTAGAAAAATTAGAAAAAAAATATCCATTTTTAAAATCTAAAAATAGTCCAACAAAAAAAATATATTATAAATTTATTAAAAATTTTCCAATTAAAAAACATAATATACCTATGTTATCAATAAAAAATTTTTATTCATTTAATAAAATTTGTAAATATATAAATAGAATAAAAAAAAAACATAAAATAAAAAATTTTTGTTGTGAATTAAAAATAGATGGAATGGCTATTAGCTTAATTTATAAAAATAATATTCTATATAAATCTTTAACAAGAGGAAATGGTTTATATGGAGAAAATGTAATAAAAAATATAAAATACATAAATTCAATACCTAAA
Organism: Candidatus Stammera capleta; assembly: GCA_036689405.1. Lineage (GTDB taxonomy): Bacteria > Pseudomonadota > Gammaproteobacteria > Enterobacterales > Enterobacteriaceae > Stammera > Stammera capleta_X. Next base: position 187,892 of record CP144815.1, read on the forward strand.
TATATAAATTCAAAAGATAAAATATATAATTTAGAAATAAGAGGAGAAATTTATATTTCAAAAAAAAATTTTTTAAAAATAAATAAAAATAAAAAATTTTCTAACAGTAGAAATATAGTTTCTGGAACAATAAGAAATTTAAATAAAAAAATAATAAGAAAAAGAAAATTATCATTTATAGCTTATGATATTATTATAAATAATAATAGAAAAAATTTTTTAACTCAATATGAAAGTTTAAAAAAAATAAAAAAATTAGGTTTTAAAATAGATAATAAAACTAAAGTAATTGATAATATTAATAATATTAAAAAATATTATAATAAAATAAAAAAAATAAAAAAAAAAATAAAATTTGATATTGATGGAATAGTAATAAAAATTAATAATAAATTTATACAAGAAAAAATAAAAAATAATAATAAATATATAAAATGATGTATATCATGAAAATTTAAATCAAAAAAAAAAATATCAAAAGTAAAAAATATAATTTTTAAAATGAGTAAAAACGGAACAATAATACCCATTATAATTATAAAAAAAATAAAAATACAAGGAACAAAAATTAAAAAAATTAATTTATATAATTTAAATTTTTTAAATAAAACAAAAATAAATATTGGAGATAATGTTTTAATAGAAAGAAGTGGAAATGTCATACCTAAAATAATTAAAATAATAAAAAAAAATAGTAAAAAATATTTAATAAAAAAATGTCCTTTTTGTAAAAAAAAAATAAATATTAATGAAAAAATACCAAAATGTTATTATAATAAATGTTATGAAAAATTAATAAATAATATAATTTTTTTTTGCTCAAAAGAAGCATTTAATATAATAGGATTAGGTAAAAATATAATAAAAAAATTAATAAAATATAAATGTATAAAAAATATAATAGATATATTTAAAATATCAAAATATAAATTAATAAAAATACCTAAAATTAAAGATAAATTATCAAATAAAATAATAAAATCTATAAATATAGCAAAAAAAAAAGTAAAATTACACAATATAATAAATTCCTTATCAATTCCAAATATAGGAAAATATTATTCAATTAAAATAAGTAAAAATATAAAATGCTTAAAAAATTTTATAAAATTAAATAAAAAAAATATTTTTTGTTTAAAAAATATAAATAAAAAAAAAAAAAAAATAATAATAAATTATTTAAAAAAAAAAAAAAATATAAAATTTTTAAAAAAATTAAATAAAATTTTATTTAATTAAATATTTTTTAATACAATATTTTATTCTTAATAATAATTTTTTTTTTTTTAGAAAAAAAATTATTTTAATAATATTTGGAGAAACTTCTTTGCCGGTTATAAAAAAATGTAAAATTTTAAATATATAACTTACTTTTAAAAATATAAATTCTTTAATTAAATTGTTTATACATAATTTAATATTTATAAAACTTCAAATAGATAAATTTAAAATTTTTTTATATAAATATGATAATATTAAAAAAGAATTTTTATTACTATATTTAATAATCAATAAAGAATTAAAATATATTTTTTTATTAAATATTAAACAAAAATTAACTATATCTTTAATTAAATAACTTTTAGATAATATAAAAGATATTATTTCATCTAAATTTTTAATATTATCTAAATATATTTTATTATTAATAATAAAATTTTTAAAATAAATTTTAAATTTTTTATAAGATATATTATATAAATAATATTTATTTAAAAATAAAATTTTTTTATTATCTATAATACAAGGTGACTTATTTAATTTAAATAAATTATTTATATATTTCATTTCATTAATATTATTAAATTTATAATTTATATTAAATCTACCTAAATTAAATAAATAATTTAATATAGAAATAGGTAAATATCCATCATAAATATATTTTTTTATATTAAATAAAAAATTTTTTTTAGATATTTTTTCTTTATTTGTATTTAATATAATAGGTAAATGAATATATTTAGGTATATTATAATTTAAAGATTTTAAAATATTTATTTGTTTAGGAGTATTATTTATATGATCTTCACCTCTTATAATATGACTAATAGACATATAATAATCATCAACAATTACACAAAAATTATAAGTTGGCATTCCATTACTACGTTGAATAATAAAATCATCTAACTGATTATTATTAAAAATTATTTTTTTAAATATAATATCATTTAATAATACATTACCATTTAATGGATTTTTAAATCTTATAACATAAGGTATATTTTTATAATTAAAAAATTTATTTCTACAAAAATTATCATATTTTGGTTTTAAACCTTTTTTAATACATATATTACGTATATTATTTAATCTTTCAATAGAACAAAAACATTTATATGCTAAATTTTTAGATAACATATAATTTATCATATTTGTATATTTTTTAAGTCTATCAGATTGATAATATATTTCATCTCAATATAATCCTAATCATTCTAATGAATATAATATATATTCAGAATATTTTTTATTTAATTTATTATATTCAGTATCTTCTATACGTAAAATAAATTTACCATTATTTTTTCTTGCGTATAATCAAGAATATAGCGCACTTCTTATATTACCTATATGTAAATATCCAGTAGGACTTGGAGCAAATCTTGTAATTACATTATTTATCATATTTTTTATTTATAAAATTAATTTATATAATTTTATTATAATAACATTTATTTTATAAAAATTATAATATAAAATATAATTAAAATATATGAAAAAAAAATATATAAGAAATTTTTCAATAATAGCTCATATAGATCATGGAAAATCAACATTATCAGATCGTATAATAGAAATATGTACTGGAATAAAAATAAATAAAAAAAATTCTAGAATTTTAGATTCTATGGAAATAGAAAAAGAAAGAGGAATAACAATTAAATCACAAAGTGTATCTCTTAAATATAAATTAAATAATAAAAAATATAAATTAAATTTAATAGATACACCAGGACATATAGATTTTAATAACGAAGTGTCAAGATCATTATATATATGTGATGGAGCTTTATTATTAATAGATGCAACAAAAGGTATACAATCACAAACAATAACTAATTATAATATAGCTAAAAAATTAAATATAAAAATTATACCTATAATAAACAAAATCGATATATTATATAATGATATAAAAAATATAAAAAATCAAATTAAAAATATTTTAAAAATAAAAAAAAAAAAAATAATATTTTGTTCTAGTAAAAAGGGAATAGGAATAAAAAATATTATTATAAAAATTATTAATAATATTCCTTATCCAAAAGGAAATAAAAATTTACCACTACAAGCAATAATAATAGATTCATATTTCGATAATTATTTAGGAATATTTCTTTTAATTAAAATTATTAATGGAAATATTAAAAAAAATGATATTATAAAAATAATAAATTTTAATAAAAAAAATTATCGTATAAAAACAATACATATATATATACCTAAAAAAAAAAATATAAATAAATTATATTGTGGAGAAATAGGATGAATATCATGTAATATAAAAATAACAAAATATTTTAATCCAATAGGAAAAATAATAACAAATTATAAAAATAAAGATTTAATAAAAATATCTAAATTTAAAAAAATAAAACCACAAGTATATGCAAGTATATATCCTGAAAATAATAAAAATTTCCTATATTTTAAAAAATCAATTGAAAAACTAAGCTTAAATGATTATTCTTTTACTTTTAAACCAGAAAATTCTTATTTATTAGGAAATGGATTTAGATGTGGATTTTTGGGAATTTTACATATAGAAATTATAAAAGAAAGATTAGAAAAAGAATACAATTTAAATATAATAATTACTTCTCCAATGATATTATATAAAATAGTAACTAAAAAAAATAAAATTTTATATATAGAAAATCCAAATAAATTACCATTAAAAAATGAAATAAAAGAAATACATGAATCAATATCAATATGTAAAATAATTACTCCACAAATATATTGTGGGAAAATAATAAATTTATGTATTAATAAAAGAGGAAAACAAAAAAAAATATTATATTATAATAATAATAATGTTTATTTAAAATATGAAATACCAACTTATGAAATAATAACAAATTTTAGTAATATTATTAAATCAATCTCAAAAGGATATGCTTCATTTCAATATAAATTTAAAAAATATAAAAAATCAAATATTGAATTACTAGAGTTTTTAATAAACAATAATAAAATAGAAGGATTTTCTATTTTAATATATAAAAAAAATATAAAAAAATATAGCATAAATATAATAAATATAATAAAAAAAAATTTACAAAGACAACAATTTGAAATAAAGATTCAATCAAAATGTAATAATAAAATTATATTTTCATCTACAATTAAATCTTTTAGAAAAAATGTAATTTCAAAATGTTATGGAGGGGATATTACAAGAAAAAAAAAATTATTAAAAAAACAAAAAAAAGGAAAGAAAAAATTAAAAAAAATAGGAAATATAATAATTCCATCAAAAATATATTTTGAAGCATTAAAAAAAAAATTTTAATATGATATACAATAAAATATTATTTATATTAATATTAATTAATAGTAGTATATTACTATATAACAAATTATATAAAAAAAAATATTTTAATAATATAATTGATATTTTTCCTGCATTAATATTTATATTTATATTTAGATCTTTTATTTATGAACCTTTTCAAATACCTTCAGCTTCAATGTTACCAAATTTATTAATTGGAGATATGATATTAGTAAATAAAATTAAATATAATATAAAAAATCCATTTACAAATAAAACTATATTTAATATAAGTAATCCAAAATATGGAGATATAATTGTATTCCAATATCCAAAAAATAAAAAAATATACTATATAAAACGTATAATTGGTTTACCAAATGATAAAATTATTTATAATAAAAAAAATAAAAAAATTAGTATATATAAATATAATAAAAATAAAAAAAAATATTATAAAAAAAATATTGTAAAATATAAAAATATAAAATTAAATAATTTAATAGAAGAAATATATATAAACAATAAAAATAATATATATGAAAATTTTTTTAATATAAAAAATATAAATTTTATTAATTTAAATAAAAAAATATTTTCAAAAATAATATTTTTAATAAAAAAAACAGAATATATAAAAAAAAAAAAATATAAAATATTATTAATTCCATATAAAAAAAAACACAATAAAAAAAATAAAATATGAATTATACCTAAAAATAAATATTTTGTTATGGGAGATTATAGAGATAATAGTAAAGATAGCAGATATTGAGGATTTGTACATAAAAATTTAATTATAGGAAAAGCTGAATTTATATGAATGAGTATAAAAAAACAAGAAAATTGTTTACCAACAGGTATAAGATTTAATAGAATAGGTAAAATTATTTAAAAAATTTATGACTAATAATATTAATTATTTAGAAAAAAAAATAAAATATAAATTTAATAATAAAAAAATACTATTTTTATCTTTAACACATAGAAGTTATAATAATAATCATAATGAAAGATTAGAGTTTTTAGGAGATTCAATATTAAATTTTATTATAACAAAAAAAATATATAAAAAATTTCATAATCTTAAAGAAGGAATAATGACAAGAATAAGATCTAAATTAGTAAATAAAAAAAATTTATTTAAAATTGCAAATAAAATTAAATTATATAAATATATATTATTAGGAAATGGAGAGATAAAAAATAATAAAAAAAACCATAAAAAATCTATTTTAGCAAATACATTAGAAGCTATAATAGGTGCTATATTTATAGATAGTAAAAGTATTAAAATAATAGAAAAAATAATAAAATATTTATTTTTTAAAAATCAAATATTAAATACAAAATATAATTATAAAGATTATAAAACTTTATTACAAGAATATTTACAAAAAATAAAATTACCATTACCTAAATATTATTTAGGTAAAATTAAAGGAAAAGATCATAAACAAATATTTACTATATATTGTAAAATAAATAATTTAAATAAAATTAATAAAGGTATAAGTTATAATAAAAAAAATGCAGAACAAATAGCAGCAAAAAATACATTAATAAATTTAGGATTAATTTAAATGAAAAAAAAATGTATTTATGTTTCTATTATAGGTAGATCTAATGTAGGAAAATCTACTTTATTTAATAAATTGATAAATAAAAAAATATCTATAATTTCTAAAAGAAAGAATACTACTAAAAAATATATTTTAGGTATAAATACAATAAAAAATAATCAATATATATATATTGATACTCCAGGTTTTAATAGCTATAAAAGTTTTAAAAAAATATTTTATAAAACATATTCTTTTTTAAATAAAAATAATTTAAAAAATAAAATAAATTTAATAATAATAATTATAGAAAATAAAAATTTTTTTTATGAAAAAAAAATAATAAAGAAAATAAATATCAAAAATATACCATTATTAATTTTAATAAATAAAATGGATAAAATAAAAAATAAAAAAATTATACTTCCCTTTATAAAAATATTAAAAAATGATATAAAATACAAAGATATTATACCAATAACTATTAAAAAAAAAAAATATATAAAATATTTACAAAATATAATAAATAATTTCTTAATTGAATCTAAACATTACTTTAAAAAAAAAATAAAAACAATACATAATATAAAATTTATAATTAAAGAGATAATAAAAGAAAAAATTTTAAAATTTATAAGAGAAGAAATACCATATTCAGTACTAATAAAAATTAAAAAAATAATAAATTTAAAAAAAAAAAAAATAATCTTTTGTAATATATATACAAAAAAAAAAAGACATATAAATATAATAATAGGAAAATCAGGTAAAAATATAAAATATATAAATAATTTATCTGAAATAGATATAAAAAGATATTATAATAATAAAAAAAAAATAAAATTATTTATTCATATAAAAAATAAATGATAAACTGAAAAAATATTATAAATAAAGAAAAAAAAAAAAAATATTTTATAAAAATGAAATATTTTTTAGAAAAAGAATATAAATATAAAATAATATATCCTAAAAAAAATAAAATTTTTGAAGCATTTAAAATTACAAAATTTGAAAATATTAAAGTAGTTATTATAGGACAAGATCCTTATTGTAATAAAGGTCAATCACACGGTCTTGCATTTTCTTTATTACCTAATATAAAAATTACCCCATCATTGTATAATATATATAAAGAAATAAAAAATGAATATCCAAATTATAAAATTCCTAAAAATGGTTATTTACTAAACTGAGCTAAACAAGGAATTTTATTATTAAATAGTATTTTAACTGTCGAAAATAAAAAAATTTTATCTCATAAAAATATAGGATGAGAAATATTTACTGATAATATAATTAAATATATAAATAAATATACTAATAATACTGTATTTTTATTATGAGGTAAATTTGCACAAAAAAAAAAAAAATTAATTAATAAAAATAAACATTTAATATTAATTTCTTCTCATCCTTCTAAATACTCTTTTAAAAAAGGATTTTTAAATTGTAATCATTTTATAAAAACTAATATATTTTTAATTAAAAAAAAAAAAAACCCAATATTATGATAATTTAATAATTAATACCTATATATTTATATATATTATAAATATTATTTTTAGCTATTTTTTTAGCTTTTAATTTTCCATTTAATAAAACTTTTTTTAAAAAATTTTTATTTTTTCTAAAATAAACATATTTTTTTTGTAATTTTTTTAAAAAAATATTTAATTCATAAATAAATAATTTTTTAAATTCTTTATATGAACAATTAATAAATTTATTTTCTAATTTAGAAATAGAAATATTTTTTATACTAGAAAATATATTTAATAAATTAGATATACCAGGTTTTTTTATTTTATCATATAATATTCTAGGAGGAAATTGAGAATCAGTTAAAGAATTATTAATTTTATTTTTTATTTCAATACTATTATCTAATAAAAAAATAACATTATTTTGATTAATATCTGATTTAGACATTTTTTTAAAAGGATTACATAAAGACATTATTTTAGAACCATTTTTAGATAAAATATAATCAGGAATAATAAATATATTCTTAGAATATAATTTATTAATTCTTTTAGCAACTAATCTAGTTAGTTCTAAATGTTGTATCTGATCATAACCTATAGGAACATAACTAGTATTGTATAATAATATATCAGAAGACATTAATATAGGATAATTTAATAAACCACAATTTATATTGTTATTATTTTTACTTTTAATTTTATCTTTAAATTGCGTCATACGATTTAATTCACCAACATATGTATAACAATTTAATAATCAATAAAGTTTCATATGTTCTATAATATGAGATTGTAAAAAAATAGCACAATTCATTGGATTTATTCCAATAGATAATATTATAGATAATAAATCATAAACATTATTTTTAATATTAATTTTATTTTTTGTATTAGTTAATGCATGTAAATCAGCAATACAAAAAAAACAATTATATTTATTTTGACTATATAATCAATTTTTTAATACTCCAATATAATGACCAATAGTTAATTTTCCTGTAGGTTGTATAGCACTAAAAACATTTTTTTTAATAATCATATTTATTTAAATAAATCTTTAGAATTTAATAATTTTTTTAAATTTACAGTAGCTAATTCTTCTTTACTCATATTTAAATTTTTATTATTATCAATATTATTTTTAATATTTAATTTATATTTATTTTTTTTTTTATGATATGAATATCCTGTTCCACATGGAACTAATCTACCTACAATAACATTTTCTTTTAATCCTCTTAATTCATCTATTTTAGACGAAATAGCAGATTCTGTTAAAATTTTAGTAGTTTCTTGAAAAGAAGCAGAAGATATAAAAGATTCTGTTGCTAATGAAGCTTTAGTTATACCAAGTAAATCACAACTATATTTAATTAATTTTTTATTTTTATTTTTTAATTCTTTATTTATAATCCTTACTCTAGAAATTTCCATTTGATCTCCAATTAAATAATTAGTATCTCCAGGATCTTTAATTGTAATTCTACGTAACATTTGTCTAATTATAATTTCAATATGTTTATCATTAATTTTTACTTCTTGTAAACGATATACATTTTGTACTTCATTAACAATAAATTTAGTAACATTTTCTATACCACGTAATCTTAATATATCATAAACTGATTCTATTCCTTCTGATATAACATCACCTTTATTTACATATTCTCCTTCTAAAATATTAAGTTTTTTTCATTTAGGTATCATTTTTTCATATTTATTATTATCTTCAGAAGTTATAATTAAACGATATTTATCTTTAGTTTCTTTTCCAAAACTTATTATACCTGAAATTTCAGCTAAAATAGCTTTATCTTTTGGTTTACGAGCTTCAAATAAATCTGCAACTCTTGGTAAACCTCCAGTTATATCTCTAGTACCTCCATATTCTTGAGGAATTCTAGCTAATATATCTCCTTTAAAGACATAATCATTATTTTTAACTTTTACTATACATTTATTAGGTAAAAAATATTGGACAGGAATTTCATTACCTAACAACATAATATCATTATTATTTTTATCAACTATTTTAATAGAAGGTTTTCAATTTTTATTAATATTAATATATTTTATTTTATCTAATACAACAATAGATGATGTTTTAGTTAAACTATCTTTTTTTTTTATAAAAGTTTTATTTTCATACATATCTAAAAATTTAATATAACCATTAACTTCAGTAATTATAGGAATACTATGAGGATCTCAATTAGCAATAATTTCTTTAGATTTTACAAAATCTTCATCTTTTTTTTCTAAAACAGCTCCATATGGAACTTTATAATTTTCTTTAATAACACCTTTACTATTAATAATTTTTAACTCTGAATTTCTAGAAATAACAATTAATTTATTATGATAATTTTTTATATATTTTAAATTATAAAATTTTATATATCCACTATTTTTAACTTTTATATTATAATTAGAAACTATTCTTGATGCAGCACCACCTATATGAAAAGTTCTCATAGTTAATTGAGTTCCAGGTTCACCTATAGATTGAGCAGCAATAACTCCAACAGCTTCACCTTTATTAATTATATGATTTCTTGCTAAATCTCTTCCATAACAATAAGAACATACTCCAAAATTAGTTTCACACATAACTACAGAACGTACTTTTACATTATATATTCCTAATTTTTCTATTAAATCACATAATTTATCATCTAATAATGAATTTCTTTTAATTAAAATTTTATTTTTATTAGAAACTATATCTCTTGCTAATATTCTACCTAAAATACGTTCTTTAAGAGATTCTTTAATATAACTACCTTCTATAATAGAACTTATATTTAAATATTTTTTAGTTTTACAATCTTTTTCAATAACAACTAAATCTTGAGCAACATCAACTAATCTACGAGTTAAATAACCAGAATTAGATGTTTTTAAAGCAGTATCAGCTAAACCTTTTCTTGCTCCATGAGTAGAAATAAAATATTGTAATATATTTAAACCTTCTCTAAAATTAGAAGTTATTGGAATTTCAATTATGGAACCATCAGGTTTAGTCATTAATCCTCTCATACCAGCTAATTGCCTAATTTGAGCTGAAGAACCCCTAGCACCAGAATCAGCCATCATATATATACTATTAAAAGAATTTTGTTTTTTTAATTTACCATTTACATTAATTATTTTAACAGATAAATTTTTCATCATAGATTTAAAAATACTTTCATTAGCATTAATTCATATATCAATCACTTTATTATATTTTTCAATATAATTTATTAAACCATATTTAAATTGTTTTTGAATTTTATTTACTTTAATTTCAGTTTTTTTAATAATTTTATTTTTATCTTTAGGTATTAATATATCATCTATACCAACAGATAAACCTGATATAGTAATATATTTAAAACCCATATACATAATATCATCAGCAAAAGAAACAGTTTTTTCTAAACCTAATAATTGATAACATTTACTAAATATAGAAGAAATTTTTTTTTTATTAATATTTTGATTAACTAAATCAAAACTTAAACCTTTAGGAAAAATTTCCCATAAAATTAATCTACCTATAGTAGTTTTAACAATTCTTTTTTTTTTAATTAATGAACCAGAATCATCCTTAACAAATTCAAAAATTATAGTTTTTATAACAGTATGAATAGAAACTAAATTATTATCATATAAAAATTTAGCTTCATCTACATTAGAAATAACAATATTTTTATTTAAAAAATCTTTTTCTTTTTTAGTCATGTAGTATAATCCTAATACTACATCTTGAGATGGAACAATAATAGGTTTTCCATTAGCAGGAGATAAAATATTATTAGTAGACATCATTAAAATACGAGATTCTAATTGAGCTTCTAATGTTAGAGGAATATGAACCGCCATTTGATCACCATCAAAATCTGCATTATAAGCAGAACAAACTAAAGGATGTAATTGTATAGATTTACCATCTATCAATAAAGGTTCAAAAGCTTGTATACCTAATCTATGTAAAGTAGGCGCTCTATTTAATAAAATAGGATGCTGTTTAATAATATTCTCTAAAATATCTCAAATTATATAATCTTCCCTATCAACAATTTTCTTAGCAGATTTTATAGTATTAACTATACCATCATTTTGTAATTTACTATAAATAAAAGGTTTAAATAATTCTAAAGCCATTTTTTTAGGTAAACCACATTGATTTAATTTTAAATAAGGACCAACTGTTATAACAGATCTACCAGAATAATCTACTCTTTTTCCTAATAAATTTTGTCTAAATCTACCTTGTTTACCCTTTATCATATCTGCTAAAGATTTTAATGGTCTTTTATTAGAACCAAATATAAAAAACCCCTTTTTACCATTATCTAAAAGAGCATCAACAGCCTCCTGTAACATTCTTTTTTCATTTTTTATAATTATTTCAGGAGCAAATAAATCTAATAATCTTTTTAAACGATTATTACGATTTATAACTCTTCTATATAAATCATTTAAATCTGAAGTAGCAAACCTACCCCCATCTAAAGGAACTAAAGGTCTTAAATCAGGAGGCAAAACGGGCAAAACATCTAATATCATTCATTCAGGTTTATTATTAGAATTAATAAAACATTCTATTAATTTTAATCTTTTTATTAACTTTTTTTCTTTTATAAAAGAAATATTATTTTTTAATTCATAGGATATTTTCTCATATTCTTTACTTAAATTTATATTTTTTAATAAATATTTAATAGCTTCTGCTCCCATTTTAGCAACAAAATTATCATCATATTTATTTAAATAATATAAATATTCATCTTCACTTAAAATTTGATATACTTTTATTTTTTTAATATTTGATTTAATTACTATATAAGATTCAAAATATAAAATTTTCTCAATATTTTTTAAAGAAATATTAAGTAATAAACTTATTCTAGACGGTAAAGATTTAAAAAATCATATATGAGCTATAGGGGTAGCTAAATTTATATGTCCCATTCTTTCACGTCTTACTTTAGATTTAGTTACTTGAACTCCACATTTTTCACATATTATATTTTTATATTTTAATCTTTTATATTTACCACATAAACATTCATAATCCTTAATAGGACCAAAAATACGAGAACAAAATAAACCATCTCTTTCTGGTTTAAAAGTACGATAATTAATTGTTTCAGGTTTTTTAACTTCACCATATGATCAAGATCTAATAATATTAGGAGAAGCTAACGTAATCTTTATAGAATCAAACTCTTTTTTATTAAATTTAATTTTTGAAAAATTATTCACAATTAAATATTCCTAAAAAATTATAATAAATATATTTTATTCACTTTTTAATTCAATATTAATACATAAAGAACATATTTCTTTAATTAAAACATTAAAAGATTCAGGCATATTAGGTTCCATTTGATAATTACCTTTAATTATATTTTTATATATTTTAGTTCTTCCAGAAACATCATCAGACTTAACAGTTAACATTTCTTGTAAAGTATAAGCTGCACCATAAGCTTCTAAAGCTCATACTTCCATTTCACCAAATCTTTGACCACCAAATTGAGATTTTCCACCTAAAGGTTGTTGAGTAATTAAACTATAAGAACCAGTAGATCTAGCATGTATTTTATCTTCAACTAAATGATTTAATTTCATAATATACATATATCCAACAGTAATAGGTCTTTCAAATTTTTTACCAGTTAAACCATCATATAAATCAATTTGACCTGATTTAGGTAATCCAGCTATATTTAATAATTTTTTAATTTCATTTTCTTTAATTCCATCAAATACAGGAGTAGAAACTGGAATTCCATTAATTAAAGTTTTAGCTAAAATAATAAATTGATCATCATTCAATAAATCTAAATTAATATCATCACAATTATTATTCAATAAATAAACTTTTTTAATATAAGATTTTATTTTATCAACATCATAATTATTAGTTAACATATAATTAATATTATCACCAATTGTTTTTAATGCCATACCTAAATGAGTTTCTAAAACTTGTCCAACATTCATACGAGAAGGAACACTCAAAGGGTTTAATATAACATCTACTGGTATACCATTTTTATCATAAGGCATATCTTCTATAGGACATATTTTAGATATAACTCCTTTATTTCCATGTCTACCAGACATTTTATCTCCAACTTGAATATGACGTTTAATAGCTATATAAATCTTAACAATTTTTAATATACCTGGAGTTAATTCATTAAATTGAGTAATTTTATTAATATATTTATTTAATTTTTTATCAAAAATATATTCCAATTTTTTATAAGAATCAACTAATTTAAAAATTTTATTTTTAATATTTAAATCAGATATTTTTAAATTATAAATATCATTAATATTAGAACTTATATAAAAAATAATATTAAATTTATATAAAATTTTATTTATATATTTAATTAAAATATCTTTAAAATATAATAATTCTGTATTTATTTTTTTTCTAATATCAAATAATTTATTTTTTTCAATAATTAAAGATCTTTTATCTTTTGATAATCCTTCTCTAGAAAATATTTGAACATCTATAATTTTACCATTACAACCACTAGGAACTCTTAAAGAAGAATCTTTAACTTCAGAAGCTTTTTCTCCAAATATAGCACGTAATAATTTTTCTTCTGGACTTAATTGAGTTTCCCCTTTAGGAGTTATTTTTCCAACTAAAATATCACCAACAGAAACTTCTGAACCTATATTTATAATTCCACTTTCATCTAATTTAGATAAAGAATAATTACTAACATTAGGAATATCAGAAGTAATTTCTTCAGGACCTAATTTAGTATCTCTACATATACAAGATAACTCTTGAATATGTAAGGTAGTAAAAACATCTCTAGAAATTATATTTTCAGATATCAATATTGAATCTTCAAAATTATAACCATATCAAGACATAAAAGCTACACGAACATTTTGACCTAAAGATAATTCACCATAATTAGTAGCAAAACCATCAGCTAAAATATCTCCTTTTTTAACTTTATCTCCTAAATAAACACATGGTTTTTGATTTATACAAGTATTTTGATTAGAACGCAAATATTTAAATAAATCATATAAATAAATATTATTTAATAAATTATCTTTATCAATTTTACTTTCTATAACTATTTTAGAAGAATCAACATATTTAACAATACCATTACTTTTTGAAATTACACAAGTACCAGAATCATTAGCTATTATACGCTCCATTCCAGTACCTACTAAAGGTCTTTCTGGTATTAAACAAGGAACAGCTTGACGTTGCATATTAGCCCCCATTAAAGCTCTATTCGCATCATCATGTTCTAAAAATGGAATTAAAGAGGCACCAACAGAAACTATTTGTTGAGGGGAAACATCTATATAATTTATTTTATTTTTTTTAAATAAACTAAATTCCCCTTTATATCTACATAATATGTATTTATCTTTTATTTTATTATATTTATCTATAAAAATATCAGCTGGAGCTATAATACAATTATATTCTTCAATAGAAGATAAATAATTTACAATATTTGTTAAATAACCATTTTTAATTTTTATATAAGGAGTTTCTATAAAACCATAACTATTAATTTTAGCATAAATAGATAAAGAATTAATTAAACCAATATTAGGTCCTTCAGGAGTTTCAATAGGACAAATTCTACCATAATAAGTAGAATGAATATCCCTAACTTCAAAACCAGCTCTTTCTCTAGTTAAACCTCCAGGACCTAAATTAGATATTCTACGTTTATGTGTAATTTCAGATAAAGGATTATTTTGATCCATAAATTGAGATAATTGATTAGAACAAAAAAAATCTTTAATCATTATAGATATAATTTTTGCATTAATTATATCTTTAGGTGATACTTTATCTAAATTTCCAATGGAAAAACGATCTTTAATATTTTTTTTAACTCTTAATAAACCAATACGAAATTGATTTTCAATCATTTCACCAACACAACGAACTCTTCTATTACCTAAATTATCTATATCATCTACTTTTTTTATACTATTTTTAATATTTATTAATTTTTTAATTACATTAATAATATCTTTACAAGTTAAAACTGTAACATTAACATCTTTTATATTTAAAGATTCATTTAATTTCATTCTACCAACATTAGATAAATCATATTTACTTAAAGAAAAAAATAAATTATGAAATAATTTTTTAGAAGCTTCTTTAGTAGAAGGTTCTCCAGGTTTAATAACACGATAAATTTCTATTAAAGCTGAATTTTTATCTATAGTATTATCAACTAATAAAGTATTTAAAATATAAAAATTATTTACTAATTCATCAATATATAATATACTTATATCAGTACAATTACTATTAACTAAATCATTTAAAATATTATCATCTATTTTAGTATTAGAATATAAAATATTTTGTTTATTATTTAAAATAAATTTACAATCTTTAGCTAAAATTTTACCTATTAAATATTCATTTGGTATTAAAAAAGAATTAATTTTATTTAATTCCATTTTTTTTATACATTTATCATTAACTTTTCTACCCTTTTTTAAATATGTAATATTATTACATATAATATCAAAACTAAATGTTTTATTTTTTAATTCTATAGGTTTAAAACTTAAAAACATATTATTATCTATAATTTTAATAGATAAAAAATTAAAAAATAAATTTAATATTTTAGATTTTGAATAACCTAAACACTTTAATATAATAGTAGCAGGTAATTTACGTCTTCTATCTATACGCATATATAAAATATCTTTAGTATCAAATTCAAAATCTAATCATGATCCTCTATATGGTATAATTCTAGCATTATATAATACTTTATCAGAAGTATTACTTTTTCCTTTATTACTATCAAAAAAAACTCCAGGACTACGATGTAATTGAGATACAACAACTCTTTCAGTACCATTAACTACAAAAGTCCCTCTTTCAGTCATAAAAGGAATATCACCAAAATAAACATATTGTTTTTTTTTATAAAATATCTTTTTATTTTTATCTTTTAAATCATTATATATATATAAACATAACTTTACTTTTATACTTATAAAATAAGTTAAACCTCTAATTAAACATTCTTTATCACTAAATAAAGATTTTTCAATTTTATAACCTAAGTAATCTAATTTTATATTATTATTATGACTATATATTGGAAAAATAGAATTAAAACATAAACTTAAACCAGATAATCTATTTTTATTATTATATAAAAAATAATTATAAGAATCTATTTGAATAGATAATAAATATGGTACATCTAAAATTTTAGGTATTTTACTAAAATTTTTACGTATACGTTTAATTTCAGTAACAGAATAAATCATATAATTTTATCCATATATAACTTATTTTAAAATAACTTTAGCACCAACTTCTTCTAAAGATTTTTTTAATAAATTTGAATCTTTCTCTTTAATTTTATTTTTTATTAATACAGGACATGATTCTACTAAATCTTTAGATTCTTTTAAACCTAAATTCAAAAAATTACGTATTATTTTTATTACTGCAATTTTATTATTACCTATAGAATCTAAATATAAATCAAATTCCTTTTTTTTAATTTCTTTAATTTTAGTTTCATTAATATTACTATTTAATTGATAATTTTTAGAATCTATACCAAATTTTTTTTCTATATCATTAATTAATTCTATAATTTCAATTAATGTCATAGATGAAATTTTATTTAAAATCTCTTTATTATTTTTTTTCATATATTAAACCTTAAATTTATTATTTTTAATAATTAATAAAATATATAAAAATCTAATTATAGAAATATTCTTAATATAATTAACTAAATATTGTAATGAACTTTTAACATTATTTAATAATGAAATTTTTTTATGAAAATTATAATCAACTATTTTTTTATTTATACAAATAGCGCTTAATTTAATTTTATCTTTATATTTTAATAAAAATTTTTCAAAAACTAAAGAAGGATAACTATAAGATTTTAAAGAATAAAATATTAATATAGAACCAATAATTTTACTTTTTAAAATTTTTAAATTTAATTTATCTAAAACTATTTTAAATAAATTATTATGTATTACAGAAATAAAAAATCCTTTTTTATTACTATTTTTACGCAAAAAAACTAAATCATTTGATTTTAATTTATTAAAATTTATAATTAATATAGATAAACAATTATTTATTTTATCTAACATATTAAAAATATATTTTTTTTTATTACTTAAATTTAATGACATTAATAATCCTAAAAATTAATTTAAATTAATAATATAACCTTTTCCCATTGTACTAGATATACTAACTTTTTTTATAAAAATATTACTATTAATTTTATTTAATTTATTTAATAAAATAGAATTTATTAAATAAAAAAAATTAGTAAATAATTCTTTATTAGAAAAATTAATTTTACCTATACTTAAATGAATAATTCCATATTTATCAGCTTTATATATTATTTTACCTTTTATAAAATCAGAAACAGTATTTCTTATATCATTAGTAATAGTACCTAATTTTAAATTAGGCATTAATCCTTTAGGACCTAATATATACCCCAATTTACTTACAATATTAATATAATTATAACTACAAATAACTAAATCATATTTAATTTCATTATTTTTAATTTTATTAAACAAATCATTATTACCAACAAAAAAAGCACCAGCTTTATAAGCAATTTTAAAATTCGATTCATCAGTAAACACAACTATTTTTTTTTTACTTTTATTACTATAAGGTAATAATAAACTTCCACAAAAATTTTGATTAATATTTTTACAATCTAATAATAGATTTATATCAACATCTATTGATTCAACAAATTTCTTTTTAGAATTTTTTTTTATTAAATCAAATATTTTTATAATTTTCTTTTTATTTTTTTTTATATTCATAATATATTTAATCTTTAATTTTAATTCCCATAGAAATAGCAGTACCAATAATTGATTTATAAATAGAACTTAAATTACAACTATTTGTATCAAAACATTTTATTTTAGCAATTTTTAAAACAGAAGATTTTTTAATATATCCAATAATATCATGACCAGGTTTTTTTGAACCAAAATTAATAGATATTTCTTTTTTAATTAAATATGAAACTGGAGGACTTTTAATAATAAAAGTAAAACTACGATTAGAATAAACTTTAATTATAACTGGTATAGGAATACCTTTTTCTAAATTAGAAGTTTTTTTATTAAATAATTTACAAAACTCCATAATATTAACACCTTTTTGTCCTAAAATAGGTCCCACAGGTGGACTAGGATTAGCCATTCCAGATAAAACTTGTAATTTTATATATGTATATTTTTTTTTAGACATGTTTTTTATTTCATTTATTTAAAAAATTAATAATCATTTTTTTCTACTTGAGAAAAATCTAACTCTACAGGAGTAGATCTACCAAATATTAAAACAGATACTTTTAAACGATTTTTATCATAATCAATTTCTTCAACAGTACCACTAAAATCACAAAAAGGACCATTATTAATTCTAATTAATTCACCATATTCAAATAAAATTTTCGGTCTAGGTTTTCCACTTATTTTATCTAATTTATCTTTTATAATTTTAATTTCTTTTTCACTAACTGGAAAAGGATTTCCTAAATCACCTCCAATAAAACCAACTATTTTAGGTATATTACGAATTAAATATCAATTTTTATTATTCATTATCATATTAATTAAAAAATAACCCGGAAAAAATTTTTTTCTACTTTTCTTTCTAATACCATTTTTTATTTCAATAACTTCTTCAGTAGGAATTAAAATTTCTCCAAAATCATCTTCTAATTTATATAATTTTATATAATCTTTTAAAGATTTTATAACTTTATCTTCAAAATTAGAAAATACTTGAACCACATATCATAATTTTTTTTTAATATCCATAATATTTTATTTAAAAATTTAAATTATTAATAACAGAAATTATATATAATATAATTTTATCAATTAATCAAATAATAATTGAAATTAGAAAACTAAATAAAAAAATTATAATAACATTTCTATTTACTTCTTTTAAAGAAGGTCAAATAACTTTTGAAATCTCTAATTTTGATTTTTTAAAAAAAATAATAATATTTTTAATAAAATTTATTTTCTTAAATAAACAAAGAAATAAATATGAAAAAAAAAATTTTAGAAAAAAATTAAAATAAAAATTATATTTATATAAAAAAAAATTATATAAAAATAATAAAATAAATGACAAATATAAATTTGTCTTCCTTAAATAAGTATTCATTAATATTTATAAATTAAATTGTTAATAATAAATTTACTTTAAAATTATATATTATATATTTAAAAAATAACTTTAATTTCTAATTCTAATAAAATATTAAATTTATCAAATACTTTTTTTTTAATAAAATTAATTAATTTAAATATATCTTTAGGTAAAGCATTATCAATATTAACAATAATTAATGATTGTTTATCATATATTTTAGCTTTACCAATAGTATAACCTTTTAAATTACACTTATCAATCAATAAAGCAGCAGGTAATTTAATATATTTACTAAAAAAAAAATATTTTATTTTACTAAAAATTTTATAATACTGTTTCTTTAATTTTAAAAACTTTTCTATATTTAAAATAGGATTTTTAAAAATACTTCCTACATTTCCTAATATTTTATAATTAGGTATTTTAATATTCCTTAAATTTAAAATAACATTATATATATCTATAGGATTTATATTTAAATTTTTTAAATCAAAAAAATATAACAAATCTTTATATAATAAACAAGGTTTTCAATCCTTTTTAATTTTTAATATTACATTTATTATTATATATTTTTTATAAAAAAAATTTTTAAATATACTATATCTATAAGAAAAAAAACATTCATAATTTTTAATATAAAATGATAATCCCGAATATATATCTAAAACTTTTACATATAATACAAAATC
Organism: Candidatus Stammera capleta; assembly: GCA_036689405.1. Taxonomy (GTDB): domain Bacteria; phylum Pseudomonadota; class Gammaproteobacteria; order Enterobacterales; family Enterobacteriaceae; genus Stammera; species Stammera capleta_X. The sequence goes on from CP144815.1 coordinate 208,363, forward strand.
TTTAATCTCACAACCATAAGCACCTATATTATTTATTACTGCAGCACCAATAGTACCAGGAATTTGCGATAAATTTTCTAATCCAAAAATACCATTATTAAACGAAAAATCCACTATATTAGATCATAATTCACCTGAATTTATACTTAAAAATCAAAAATTTATATTTTGATAAATTTTAATACCTTTAATTCTATTTATAATAACAATATCATAAAAATCATTCATTAATAATACATTACTACCTTTACCTAACAATATTATTTTATTATTATTTTTAATACAAAAAAATATAATTTTTTTAAGTTCATAAATATTATAAATTATATAAATTTTATTAGCATAAACATTAACATTAAAAGTATTAAATTTCTTTAAAGAATTATTATTATTATTAAACATAATTATTATTTAATTTAAAATTAAATTTTCTTTTCAAATATTATAAAAAAAAAATCTTTCATATACTAACATAATTATATAATCATCATTTTTTTTATGATTAAAATTTAACAAATGTAAAAAACTATGTATTAAAAGATAAGAAAAATAAAATAAATATTTCATTTTTTTAAATTTAGATTTTTTATATATTTCAACTGGACATAAAATAATATCTCCTAATAAATTATTTTTAATATTTCAATAATAAGAAAAAGATAATACATCAGTAACACAATTTTTATAATTATATTTTTTATTTAAAAAAATCATTCTTTTATAATCTAATATAACTATACAAACAAATTTTTTAATATTAAAAAATAAATAAATTTCCCTTAAAATTTTATAAAAAAAATATTTATTAGGAACTAATTTAAAATTTTTATAAAAATAAACTATATTAAAATTTAATTTATTTATCATAAATACTATCTATTAATTATGTTTTTCATATCTATTATATGCTTTTATAATATCTCCAACAATATTAGAACGTATAATATCATTAATATTAAAATACACAATACCTACATCTTTTAAATTCTTACAAATTTTAATAGCATGTTTTAAACCAGAATAAACATTTTTAGGTAAATCTATTTGTGATATATCTCCATTAACAACAACTTTAGAATTAAAACCTAAGCGTGTTAAAAACATTTTCATTTGAGAAATAGTAGTATTTTGAGCTTCATCTAATATTATAAAACAATTATTAAAAGTTCTTCCCCTCATATATGCTAAAGGAACAATTTCTATAATATTATTAAATATATATTTTTTATAAAAATTTGAACCTAAAATTTCAAACAAAATATCATACATAGGTGATAAATAAGGATCTATTTTTTGATTAAAATTTCCAGGTAAATATCCTAATTTTTCTCCAGCCTCAACAATAGGTCTAGCTAAAATAATCTTATTAACTTTTCTTTTTTTAAAAAAATCAATTGCTGAAACTGTTGCTAAATATGTTTTTCCAGTTCCAGAAACTCCCACACCAAAAGTTATAATCTTACTTAAAATATTATTTAAATATAATTTTTGTACTTTATTTTTAGGTTTTATAAAACAAAACTTAGTTTTTAAAAAAAAATTACATTTTTTTTTTATATTATCTAACATAAATTTAATAACTATAAAATAAATCCATATAATGAACTATTCTTATTCTTTAATATTTTTACATCTATTATTTTACCTATTAAATTACATCTATCACTTTTAAAATAAACAATCTTATTATTTAAACAACGACCATAATAATAATTATTTTTTTTAGTATATCCTTCTACTAAAATTTTTTGTACAGTTTTTAACATATTTTTACTTCAATAAATAGAATTCTTATTTAATAAAGATTGAATTTTATTTAATCTATTTTTTTTTACAAATATAGAAACATTATCTTTCATTTTATACGATTTTGTTCCTTCTCTAGGAGAATAAATAAAAACATAACTATTATCAAATTTTATTTCTTTAATTAAATCTAAAGTTAATTTAAAATCTTTATCATTTTCAGATGGAAAACCAACTATAAAATCTGAACCAAATAACATATTTGGTCTTATACTTAATAATTTATATATAATATTTTTATAATATTTTATATTATAATTTCTTCCCATAATATTTAAAATTCTATCAGACCCACTTTGAACAGGTAAATGTAAATAATTAACTATTTTAGAAATATTTTTATAACATAAAATTATATCATCTTTAAAATCTAAAGGATGACTACTAGTAAATTTAATCCTTTTAATTCCATCAATCTCTGAAATTAAATTTAATAAATATGAAAAATTACATTTTTTACCATTAGATAAATAACTAAAATAAGAATTTACATTTTGTCCTAATAAATTAACCTCACATATACCATTAGAAACTAAATAATTTATTTCAGAAATAATATCTTTTGGAGAACGACTTATTTGTCTACCTCTAGTAAAAGGAACAACACAATAAGAACAAAATTTATTACATCCTTCCATAATAGTAACAAAAGTATTATATAAATAATTATTATTTTTATTTATATAAAAAATATTTTTATTTATATTTTTAGAAAAATTTACATTAACTATTTTTTTTTTATTTTTATAAAAATTTTTAATTAAAATAGGAATATCTTTAATATTTTGTGTTCCACAAACAATATCTATTATTTTCCATTTTAATAATAATTTATCTTTTTCTTTCGAAGCAATACAACCACAAACAATAATTAATAAATCATTTTTCTTTTTTTTAAATTCTTTAATTTGATTTAAATAAGAATATAATTTATATTCAGCTTTTTTTCTAACAGAACAAGTATTTAAAATTATTATATCTGAATCAAATCAAGAATTAACTAAAAGATACTTTTCGGATGAATTAAATAAATATGAAATAATTTTATCAGAATCATATTTATTAATTTGACATCCTCATGTTTTTATATATAAATTTTTACACATATTATTAAATAATAAATACCAATATTTTTAAATAGCTATGATGGGAATTGAACCCATGACCTCAGCGTTATGAATGCTGTGCTCTACCAACTAAGCTACATAGCCTTTTAACGGGGGTACCAGGATTTGAACCTGGGATCTCGGGATCAAAACCCGATGCCTTACCACTTGGCTATACCCCAAAAAATTACGGAAGACGAGATTTGAACTCGTATACAATTAAGTACTAGATTCTAATTCTAGTGCGTCTACCATTTCGCCACTTCCGCAATATATTTTATATAAAAAATAAATATATTATATAATAATATCATGAAAAACAAACTATTTTTATATTTATTAAAATATTGTAAAAATTTATTTAAAAAAAATAATATATATTATGGTCATAATACTTACAATTATTTATCAGAAACAATACATTTATTATATTCAATTTTAAATATTAATATAAATAAAAAATATAATAAAATAAATAATATATATATAAATAAAAAAAAAAAAAAAAAAATAATTAAATTAGCAAAATTAAGAATTAAAAAAAGAATACCTATTGCATATTTAACAAAAAATACATGATTTTGCAAAAAAAAAATATATATAAATAGAAATGTTATAATTCCAAGATCTCCAATTTCAGAAATAATAAATAAAAAACTAATAAAATTAAAAAAAAAACCTAAATATATTTTAGATTTATGTACAGGAAGTGGATGTATAGCTATAGCATGTTCATATCTATATCCTAAATCTTATATAGATGCTTCTGATATTTCAACTAAAGCTTTAAAAGTAGCAAAAAAAAATATTTTTTTACATAAAAAAAATAAACAAATAAAAATAATAAAATCTAATTTATATAAAAATATAAAAAAAAAATACGATTTAATAATATCAAATCCACCTTATTTAGGTAAAAAAGATATAAAATATTTAACAAAAGAATATTATTATGAACCTAAAATAGCATTAATAACAAAAAAAAATGGATTATATATAATACAAAAAATAATTAATCAATCATATAATTTTTTAAATAAAAAAGGATACTTAATATGTGAAACAGGGCATCAAAAAAAAAAAATTATAAAAAATAATAAAAAAATAAAATTTAAATGATTTAATTTAAGTAATAAAAATAGTAAAGTTTTTTATATAAAAAAAGAAAATTTAAATTTTAAATAATTTAATAAAATTATTAAAACAAATTTTTAATATATAATTAAAATTTATATTTTTTAATATAGATATTTTTTTAATTATTAAAATAATTTTACTTGGATCATTTTTTTTATTTCTATAAGGAACTGGAGTTAAATAAGGAGAATCCGTTTCAATTAATAATCTATCTAAAGGTATATATTTTATAATATTTTGTAATAAAAAATTATTTTTAAATGTTATTAAACCCGATAAAGATATATATAAACCTAAATCTAAAAATTTACATAAAATATTTTTATCAGAATAACTATAACAATGTAATACAGCGCCAAAATATAAAATATTAAATTTTTTAAGTATATTTAAAGTATCTAATCAAGATAATCTAGAATGTATAATACATGGCTTTTTATATTTAGTTGATAAATATAAATGATACATAAATATTTTAATTTGTTTATTTTTATCAAAATTATTATTATTAATATCTTTATAATCTAATCCACATTCTCCAATAGCTATAACATTATTAAATAAAATAATTTTTTTTAAAAAATATAAATCTTTTTTTTTTATATCTTTAATATATAAAGGATGAATTCCACAAGATAATTTAATTATATTTTGATTTATATAAGATAACATAGAATATATACAAAAAAAATTTTTAATACTAACAGAAACTGATAATATATATTTAATTTTTTTTATTTTTAAAAAAAATAAAAAATCATTTACATTTTTAAAAGAAAAATAATTAAAAATTTTATCAATATGACAATGAGAATCAAATAAATACATTAAATTATCCATTATTATTATTATTATTATTAAAATTAATTAGTAAAAAATTTATTAAATCATATAATAAAATATTCTTATTTATATTATTAATATTTTTAATAACTGATAAACAAAAAATAATTTTATTTAATATTAAATATATATTATTTATATTAAAATATTTCATTTTTTTTTTAAAAAAATAATATAAATCTAAATTATACAAATATTTAACAATTTTATATTTATATTTTATAAAATCTAAAAAAAAAGTAATTAATATATATAAATTAATTTCTAAATTATTATTATTTATATTTTTTACAATACTATTTATATTTAATTTATTTAAATTTAATATTAATTTAATAATACTATTTCTAATAAAAATATTTTTTTTAATTCATATTAATGAATCAATTAAAGAATTATTACTTAATCTAATACAAGATAAAATAATTTTTTTACATATATTATTATCATTAATAAATTTATTACATAAATATTTAAATATAATTTTTTCTTTAGGAAATTTAATTCTTAATATAAATGATCTACTTAATATAGTATTAGGTATAATAATGTCATTTAAACAACTAAATATAAAAATAAATTTACCATTATTTTCTTCTAATATTTTTAATAAAAAATTATTAATATAATAATTATTAAATTTAAAATTATCAAAATATACTATTTTAATATTATTAATATTAATATTAATTAATAATTTATTATATATTTCTTTTATTAAATTAATATTTATATTATTATTATTAATATAATAATAATTAAAACAATTTTTATTTCTTAATGAAATACAATTTAAACATTTATTACATGATAAATATTTTTTTTTATTATTACAAAAAATTCATTTAATTAAACTAAATATTAGAATATTAATATGTAAATTACATGAATATTTAAAAATAAAATTAAAAATTTTTAATTTATTAATATTAAAAATATTTACTATATTAATATAATAATTTTTAAATCAAGAATAAATAATATTTTTATTATATTTAATCATTTTAATATATTATATATTATATATATAATAATATATATTATTATAAATTTAAAATAGGAATTAAAAAAATATGTTAGTTACTTCAAAAGCTCCAAATTTTATAACAAAAGCAATTGATAAAAATAATAAAATTATCAATTTTGATTTATATAAAAATTCAATAAATAAAAATATATTATTATTTTTTTGACCTTTAGATTTTACTTATATATGTCCATCAGAAATATTAGCATTAAATAATAGATATAATGAATTTAAAAAAAAAAATACAAAAATATTTGGAATATCTATAGATTCTATATATACACATATGGCATGAAAAAATACACCTATTAATAATGGAGGAATAGGATTAATAAAATTTACTATTTTATCAGATATAAATAGAAAAATACAAAAAATATACAAAATAAAAAATAAAAACTTATATAATTCATTAAGAACAACTTTTATAATAGATAATAATAAAATAATAAGACATGAATCAACTAATGATTTACAAATAGGAAGAAATATAGACGAATTATTAAGAATAATAGATGCAATAAATTTTAATAAAGAAACTAAAATGATATGTCCTGCTCAATGAAATAATAAAAAAAAAGGAATTAAAGAAACACATAAAAGTATTTGTGATTTTTTAAAAAAAAATTATAAAAAAATATAATATATATATATAATATAAAATATATTATCTAATTTTAATTTCATTATATATGAAATGTTTTTTAAAAATTGGATCATATTTTTTAAGAGAAATTTTTTTTTTTGTATTATTTATATTTTTTGTAGAAGTATAAAAATGCCCACTTCCAGAAGAAGATAATAATTTTATATTTATTCTTTTTTTTTTTGCCATTAAATACCTCTAATATTATTATTAATTAAAATTTTTTCAATTCCAATTTTATTTATAATTCTTATAGCTTTACAACTTACTTTTAATTTAATAAATTTATTTTTACTAGATAATCAAAAACGATGATTATGCAAATTAGGTAAAAATTTTTTTTTAGATTTATTCATAGAATAAGATCTTTTAATTCCAAATAAAGATTTTTTTTTAGTAATAAAACAAAATTTAGACATAAAATTAAATTAATTTTAAAAAAAATATAAAAATTTATTTCTTTACTAATTTTATATAATTAGCTAAAAAAATATTTTTATAATTATTATTTTGATATTTTAAATAACCATTAATAATAATAATATTATATAAATCTAAAATAGAATAATATTTATTATATATATTTTTAAAAATTAATACATCTATATTATTAGTATTATCATCTAAATTTAATATACAAATACGATTATTATTTTTAGTAGATATAAATTTTATATCAGTAATTAAACCAAATATATTAACAAAATTATTAATCTTCATAGATAATACTTTTTTTATATAAATAAAATTAATTTTATTTTTAATAATATTAATATATTTATTTACAGGATGATCGGTTAAATAAAATCCTAAAGATTCTTTTTCTTTATTTAAAATACTTTTATAATTTAAAGATGGTATAGATTTATTAATTTTTCTATACATATAAGAATCTAAAATATCTTTTCTTTTAAATAAAAATAATTGTTTAAAATTTAAATTACTATTATAATTTTTTATAATATATAAAATTTTTTTTATATTATCAAATAATATTGATCTATTTATATTAAAAATATCTAAAGAACCAGAAAAAATTAATTTTTCTAAAACTAATTTAGTTATTTTATTATTATATATTAATCTACAAAAATCAATATAATTTTTAAATAAACCATATTTATTTCTAATATCTATAATATGTTTTATAGAGCTTTTCCCTATACCTTTAATAGCTCCTAAACCATAAACTATTTCTCTTTTTTTATTAATAAAAAAATAATAAGAACTTAAATTAATATTAGGAGAAATTACTTTAATATTCATTTTTCTAGCTTCATTAATAACTAAAATTATTTTTTTTATATTACTTATATCAGAATTCATTATAGATATTAAAAATTCAGAAGTAAAATTAGCCTTTAATCATAAAGTTTGATATGCTAATAAAGCATAAGATACTGAATGAGATTTATTAAAACCATAACTAGCAAAATTTTTCATTAAAGAAAATATTTTTAAAGAAAAATTTCCATCTATTCCTAAAGAAACAGAACCCTTACGAAATATTTCTTCATGAATTTTCATTTGTTTATGATCTTTTTTAGTCATAGCTAATCTTAATTCATCAGCTTTTTCTAAACTATAATTAGCTAAAACTTGAGCTATTTTCATTACTTGTTCTTGATATAATATTATTCCATAAGTATATTTTAATATAGGTATTAATAATTTATGTTGTCAATCTTTATCAGGATAATATATAACTTCTTTACCATTTTTACGATTAATAAAATTATCAACCATTCCGGATTGTAATGGACCAGGTCTAAATAAAGCCAACAAAGAAACTATATCATTAAAATTATCTGGATGTAATTTATTTATTAATTTTCTCATTCCATTAGATTCTAATTGAAAAACACCTATAGTTTCAGATTTTTGTAATAATTTAAAACTTAATTTATCATTTAATGATATTTTATTAATATTAAATTTATTAATTAAACATTTATTACTATTTATTATATTAATAGTATTACTAATAATAGTTAAAGTTCTTAAACCTAATAAATCAAATTTTACTAAACCAATATATTTTATATCCTCTTTATCAAATTGTGTAAATATTTTTTCTGTATTTTTATCATAATATGTAGCACAAAAATTCACTATAGGAGTAGGAGATATAATTATTCCTCCTGCATGTTTTCCTATTCCTTTAATAATCCCCTCTAATTTAGAAGAAATATCAATTAAATATTTAATATCTTTATTAGAATTATATAAAACATTAAGTTTATTTTCTAATATAAATGCTTTTTTAAAAGTTATATTTATATCTAAAGGTATTAATTTAGCTAAATAATCAACAAAACGATATGAATAACCTAATACTCTACCTACATCTCTTAAAACAGATTTTGCTGTCATAGTACTAAAAGTTACAATTTGAGCTACAGAATTACAACCATATACATTTTCTAGATGTAAAAATACTTTATCACGATTTTTCATACAAAAATCAATATCAAAATCTGGCATTGAAATTTTTTCAATATTTAAAAATCTTTCAAAAATTAAACCAAATTTTATAGGATCAACATCAGTTATATATAATAAAAATGCAACTAAAGAACCAGAACCAGAACCTCTACCTGGACCAACATAAACATTATTATCTTTAGATCATTTAACAAATTCCATAACTATTAAAAAATAATCAGAAATATTTAATTTAAATATTACATCTAATTCTTTATATATACGTAATAAATATTTATTTTTTAATTTAATATTTTTATCAAAAAATAATCTTTTATTTAAACCTATAAAAACTTTTTTTTTTAAATAATTATTAGAAGAATATTTTCCTTTATAAGGAAAATTAGGTAATATAATTTTTTTTTTTTTAATTAAAAAATTACATATATAAGAAATTTTAATAGTATTAAATAAAGAATCTTCAATATTATAAAATAAATCAAACATTTCATCCTGAGATTTAAAATAATATTGATTTGTATAATCTATTAAAGAAGACACTTTATCTAATGTACAATTATAATATATAGAAGAACGAATTTTACTTATATAAAAATCATTTTTATTAAAAAATAATATTTTATTTGTACAAACTAAAGATACTTTATTTTTTTTAGAACATAATATTGTATCTTTTAAATATATATTTTGATTTTTATGATTTAATTTAAATACATTTAAATATAAATTATCACCAAAAATTTTTTTTAATAAAAATATATGTTTATTAACTTTACTAATATCATAGAAAAAAAATTTTTTAATATTATAAGAATAATAATTTATAGAATATATTAATATTAAACCATTACAAAATTTACATAACAATTTATAATCAATATATAAAATTTTTAATTTATAATAATTTTTATAAGCAATAGAAATTAATTTCATTAAATTATAATATCCTACTTTATTAATTATTAATAAAGTAGAAAAATTAATACTATTAATATCTTTGTAATATATACTAACATCAACCCCAAATATAGGTTTTATTCCATAAAATAAAGATTTTTTATAAAATTTAATAATACCAGATAAATTAAAATAATCTGTTAAAGCTATAGAAGGCATATTAAAATAATATGCTTTTTTTAAAATATCATTTATTTTACATATACTATCTTTTATAGAATAATCACTATGTACATTAAGATGAATAAATTTAGGAGAAAACATAAATAAACAATTATTTTAATTAATTTTTTTAATTATATTATTTGTTATATCTAAAATATTAGAATTATGATAAATAACTACATTAGAATCAATAATTAAATCATATTTATATTTTTTAATTAAAAATAAAATTATATTTTTAATTTTAATTAAAATTTTTTTATATATATAAATATTTTCTTTATTAAAAAATATTTTTAAATTATTTATTTTATTAAATATTTTTTTTTTTTTTAAATTTATTCTATTATTTAAATATTTAAATTTTTTATTATTATTTATTATTTTTTCCTGATTTAATAAATTATTTAATTTTATATTTAAACTTAAATATTTTTTATTAATTTTAAAATTCAAATTTTTAATAAATTTCTTATATTCAATAGAATTTTTAATTACTTTATTAATATTTAATACAACAATATTAGAATAAGAAAAAACATAATTACTAAAAAATATCAATAAACTTAAAAAAAAAATTTTTAATTTTTTTTTCATATACAATATACCTTTTAATTAAAAATATTACCAATATTAAATTGAAAATAATTTATTTCATTATTATTATTATAATTAATAGGTAATCCAAATGATAAATTTAAAAGACCTATAGGAGTTATAATATTAAAATAAATCCCAAAAGATGATTTTAAAATATTTTTATAATAATTACTATTAAATATAAAATTATTATTAATAACATTCTTAAATATTTTATTTAAATTATTATTTAATATAATACCATTATCTAAAAAAAAAGAAATACGAATAAATTTAGAATAATAATTATTTAAAAAATAATTATTTGGAATAATAATATCTAAATTATTAGATAAAATAAAATTTCCTCCTAAATAAGTTTTTGAAAAACATATATTTTTTTTATTTTTACATTTATAACTTTTAGAATTTATAAATATTTTATTTATATTAATATTTTCATAATTAAAATTACGAATAAAATTTTTATTTTTTCCAAAATAAAAATATTCATAAAATGGTATTTTTCTATTATTTAAATTTTTAATATACCCTATATTACTATTAATAAATAATATTCATTTTCTATATTTACTTAAAGAAATATAATTAGAAAAAGAAAAATTTATTTTTAAATAATTATTATATAAATTTAATAAAGTATATTTAATATACAAATTAATATAATATCCAAAATTAGGAAAAATATTATTATCTAATTTATTAAAAGAAAAATTATTTATTAAAAATAAATTATTTATATAAAAATTATTATTTAAAGAATTTAAATTATATTTTTTATTTATAGAATTTAAATATTCTATATATAATAATTGAGATTTTATTTTATAAAAAAAATTATTACTATAATTTAAAGATAAATTATATTTAAAATTTTTATTAAATAAAAAAATAATACTATTTTTAATAATATAATTAGAATTTAAATATCCATAATTATTAAAATTATTATTTATTAAATTATTAAATAAAAATTCATGTTTTATATATATATTATAATTTTTATCTATTGGATAAATAAAAAATGTATTTATAGATTTATTAAATTTAGTTTTTAAAATTTTAACTAAAAATTTATTATTATAAAACAAAAAATTTTTTTTAAATAATTTTATATTATAATTTATAATATTTTTATTCCCATAACTTATATTAACATTAAATATATTATCTTTTTTCTCTAAAACTTTATAAATAATATTTATTTTATTTGATCTATAAATATTTACAAATTTTTCTTTATATTTTATATAAACAAAAAAATCAGTATTTTTTAAATCTAAAATTACTTTTTTAATTAAAGAAATATTATATAATTGACCTTTAATTAAAGATATTTTATTTTTTAAAAATTTTTTATTTACTTTAATATTTCCTTTAAATAAAATTTTATTAATATAAAATTTTTTATTAAAATTAATATTTATAAAAAATATAATATTATACTTATATTTTTTATATTTTATATTTATATTTAAATTAGCATAACCTCTCTGTTTAAAAAAAATATTTATACTAGAAATAATATTTTTAATTTTATTATATTTATAATACATATTTATTTTAAAAAACTTTTTTTTTATTAAATTTAATATTTTATAAAAATTTAAAATATCACTTCTAAATATAATATTATATATTTTATATCTATAACCTTCATTAAATTTAATAAAAATATTTAATACATTTTTTTTATAAAATTTAATTTTTATATTTTCTATAAAAAAATCAAAATAACCGTTATTAAAATAATAATATTTTATATTATTTAAATCTTTTATAAATTTATTATAATAAAAATTATTTTTAAATAAAAAATTAAATATAAAATTAGATTCTTTAATTTTCATTAAAGAAAAAATTTTATTTTTATTAATATTAACATTACCAAAAATATTAATTTTATTAATCTTTAAAAAATTACCTTCATTTATAATTATTTTTAATAAAAATTTATTTTTATTTAAATTAATTTTTAAAATTTTTATATTAATATTATATTTACCTATTTTTTTATATTTATTAATCAAATAAATTTTAAATTTTAAAATATTATAATTATCCAAAAATTTTCCATTAGAAATATTAAATTTATTTAAAAAATATAATATTTTATAATTATTAAATATTTTATTTCCAATAAAAGATATTTTTTTAATTACAGATTTATATTTTAATAAAAACAATAAATTACTATTTTTTAAATAAAAAAATTTAATTTTACTAAAATGATTTAATTTATATAAAAAATATTTAATTTTTATAATATTATTTTTAGATATATAATTTCCAAATTTATTTTTTAATATTTTTTTATAATAATAAGAATTGATATTATTATTTTTAATATCTAAAATAATATTATTTATATAATATAATTTATCAGCAAAACAATTATAATAAAATAATAATAAAATTAAAAATAAAAAAATTTTTTTAATTTTTAAAAATAAATTATAAAAAAATAACATTTCTAGTTTTTTCCAAATTTTCTATTTCTTAAAAAAAAATTATTAAGTATATTTTTAAAATTAATACAATTAAAATCAGGTCATAAAATATTTATAAAAAAAAATTCAGCATATGCAATTTGTCATAATAAAAAGTTACTTATTCTTTTTTCTCCTCCAGTACGTATTAGTAAATCTACTGGAGGTAAATTACCTAAACATAAATTTTTTTCTATTAAATTTTCACTAATATCTTTAATATCAATAATATTTTTATTATTTTTTTTAATTATTTTTTTTATACAATTTATAATATCTCATTTACCACCATAATCTATAGCAATATTTAATTTTAATCCATTATTATTTTTAGTTAAAATTTGTATATTTTCTATATTCTTTTTAAAATTAAAACAAAAATTTTTTTTATTACCTATAATATTTACACAAATATTTTTTTCATGTAAATTATACATTAATTTTTTTATAGTTAAAGAAAATAATCTCATTAATTCCGACACTTCTAAATCAGATCTAGATCAATTTTCAGTACTAAATGCATATAAAGTTAATATATTTAATTTATTTTTAACAGAAAAATCAATAATTTTTACTAAAGATTGTAAACCTTTTTTATGTCCCAAAATACGAGATAAACCTTTTTTAATTGCTCACCTACCATTACCATCCATAATAATAGCAATATGTTTAATACTACTAAAATCATTATTATTTTTTAACATTTTTCTAAAATTATATATTTAATATATTCTTTTTTTTATTTTTAAATAAAGTAACTAATTTTTCTATATATAAATTAGTTATTTCTTGTAATAAAAAATTAAATTCATTTATTTCATCTTTATTATTTTTAATAAAAGATTTAAATTTAATTTTAAAATATTTTCTTACATTTCTTATAGAAATTTTAGATAATTCAAATTCTTTTTTTAATAATTTAATTAAATAAAATCTTTTTTCTTCTGTTAAAGGAGGTATATATATTAATATATCATCATTATCTTCATTAATATTTAAATCTAATTTTAAAGATAAAATAGATTTTTTAACAATATTTTTAATACTTTTATCAAATAAACCAATTCTAAAACAATTTTTTCTTTCTATAGATATATTTGATAATTTATATAAAAATACTTTTTTATTATAATAATCTATTAATAAATTAGAAATAATATTAGTATCTAAAAAATTAATATTAAATTTATTAATTTTTTTTTTAAAATTTATTAAACATAATTCCATTTTTTTTTTTATATGTTTTTTACTTATATTTTCTAAAATACTCATATAAAATTATTATACCTTATTATAAAATATATTAATCATCTAAAAAACTTTTTAATAAACAAGATCTACTAGGATGACGTAATTTACGTAAAGCTTTAGATTCTATTTGTCTTATTCTTTCTCTAGTAACATCAAATTGTTTGCCAACTTCTTCTAATGTATGATCACTATTCATATCTATACCAAAACGCATTTTTAAAACTTTAGCTTCTCTTGGAGTAAGACTAGATAAAACATTATTAGTAACAGACTTTAAACTTTCAGAAGTAGCATAATCTAAAGGTAATTTTAAAGAAGAATCTTCTATAAAATCACTTAAATGTAAATCTTCATCTTCACCAATAGGTGTTTCCATTGAAATAGGTTCTTTAGCTATTTTTAATATTTTTCTAATTTTATCTTCAGAAATAGACATACGAACTGATAATTCTTCAGGAGTAGGCTCTCTACCCATTTCTTGTAAAATTTTTCTAGATATTCTATTTAATTTATTTATTGTTTCAATCATATGAACGGGAATTCTAATAGTACGTGCTTGATCTGCTATAGATCTAGTAATTGCTTGTCGAATTCATCAAGTAGCATATGTAGAAAATTTATAACCTCTTTTATATTCAAATTTATCTACAGCTTTCATTAAACCAATATTTCCTTCTTGAATTAAATCTAAAAATTGTAAACCTCTATTAGTATATTTTTTTGCAATAGAAATTACTAATCTTAAATTTGATTCAACCATTTTTTTTTTAGCTAACTTCATTTTAATTTGACTTTTTATCAAATATTTATTTATCTTTTTAATATTTAATATACTTAATCCAAAATCCTTTTCTATTATCAACAAAATATTTAATTTTCTTTTTAACTTATTAATTATTTTATTAAATCTATTAAACCATAATTTATTATTTTTATTTATTTTATATATTCATATAAAATTAGTACCATAATTATTATAAAAATAATAAAAAATTCTTTTAGGAATTAAACAATAATTTATACATAAATCAAATATTTTATTTTCTATAGTTTTTATTAAATTTATTAAATTTTTAATTTTATTTAATAAAAAATTAAATTGTTTAGGAACTAATTTAAATTTCATAAACAACTTTATTAATTTATTCCATTCATATATTGTATAAGGATGATTTATAGTATATTTATTTATAAATTTATTTAATAAATTATATTGAATATTTAAATAATTAAATCTTTTTTTAATTAAATTAAATTCTAAAGAATCATTAAATAAATTATTATTTATTTTTTCATCATTATTAATTCTATAATTATTATTTATAATTGATATATTACTTATTTTATAATCACAAAAACCCATTATTAAATCAGATAAACGTATTTTTCCTTTCTTTACTAAAGAATACTGATTCAAAAAAAAATATATAGATTTAAATAACTTAGCTAAATAAAATTGAGTATTATAAATACCTTTCTCAATACATTTAGCTATATTAATTTCATCTTTCCTAGTTAATAAATTTACTGTATTTATTTCATTCATATACATCCTTGAAAAATATTTACTAATATTTATATTTTCTTTTGATATTATATTATTAAAATTATTATTTACAATGTAATTTTTATTAAATAAATAAATTATTAAATTTATTTTCATTAAAATAAATATTCTAATAATTTATTATTTTTATTAAAATTATATTAATTATAAAATTATAAATTAAAATTTTTTAATTTTATTAAATATCATATTTTCTTTTTTCTATTAAAATTTCATCCTAACATAGATGACTTAAAATAATAATATTTAATTTTTTTATTAATTAAAAAAATTTTTAATTTACGTAAAATATTCAAAAAAACATTTTTCTCATTATTTTTTTTAATATATATAAAACTATTAATATATAAATATTCTATATAAAATTTAACTCTATAATTACTAAAAAAATTTATAATATTAAATATATTTATATTATTATTATTTAAACAAATATTAACAATTTTTAAAAATAAAGATAAAAAATAAATATTCTTAAAATTAAATATATATTTTTCTATATTTACTAAATTACATAAATATGTATATTTTAATAATATACTTATTAAATAACGAAAAATATTTTTATTCTTATTTTTATTACATATTTTACTAATATGAGAATTTTTTAATAAACTAACTATTTTAGTTTGATTTAATCCAATATTTTTAAATAATTTATGATATAAAAATAATTTTATTATAGGAGAATTAATTTTCTTAACAAAAAATAAAAAATAATTTATAAAATTAATTTTATTTTTATCAAAAAAATAATTTTTATTATTATACAAAAAAAAAAATAATACTTTATATAAAGATTTAGCATTATTAATTTTAATTTTAAAATTTAAAATACCATATTTTCTAATATATGAATCTGGATCTTCATTAAAAGGTAAAAACATAAAATAACATTTTTTACTTTCATTAATATATTTTAATAATAAAAAAGAAGTTCTTTTAATAGAAGATAAACCAGATTTATCTCCATCATAACAAAAAATAATTATATTAGTATAATAATATAAAAAATTTATTTGTTTATCACATATAAAAGATCCTAATAAACTTATAACATAATATATACCATATTTATTTAAAGTTATAACATCAAAATAACCTTCTACAATTAATATTTTTTTTAATTTTATTTTTTTTTTTTTAATAAAATTAAATCCATATAAACAATATTTTTTATTAAAGTAAATATTTTTTTTTATATTAATATACTTATATTTATAATTATCATTTATAGAACGACCACCAAAAGCTATAATTTTATTATATATATCATATATAGGAAATATAATCCTATTATATAAATTATCATAAAATTTATTATTTTTTTTAACTAAAAAATTTAATTTAATTAAAAAATTTATATCAAAATCATTTAATAATTTTAAAAATTTATTTACAATATTATTAGAAGAATAACCAATAAAAAAATATTTTATTAACTTTATATTAATACCCCTACTAAATAAAATTTTTTTTATATAATAAGATTTATTATCAAATAATAAACAATTATGATAAATATAACCTAACTTAAACATTAAGTTACAATAATAATTTTTATTATTAAATGTTTTTTTATTACAAACTAAATTATTAAATTTAATATCTATATTACATAAATTAGATATTTTTTTTAAACTCTCTAAAAAACTAATATTATCAAAACGCATCAAAAAATTTATTACATTACCATACGTTTTACATCCAAAACAATAATAATAATTTTTATCTTCATTTACTATGAATGAAGGATTTTTTTCTGAATGAAAAGGACAAATAGAAATATATTTATTACCTATTTTTTTTAAATTAATTCTCGAAGAAATTATTTTAACTATACTACTATGATATAGTATTTTATTTATAACATTATTAGAAATATATTTCATAATAATTTTAAAAATTATCTTATTCTTTTATTTTTATTTTTTAAAAACTTACTCTTCATATTTCTTTTTATAGCAGAAATTTTAGCTTTTTTTCTTTTAATTGTAGGTTTTTCATAAAATTCTCTCTTCTTTACTTCAGATAAAACACCAGATTTTTCACAAGATCTTTTAAATCTACGTAAAGCTATATCAAAAGGTTCATTTTCTTTTATTATAATATTAGGCATAAATTATATTCTCACAAAAAATATTTAATATTATATATTTTATATTATAAAATAATACTTAATATTAACATAATTAATAAATAAAAAAAAATGATTATATTTGGTATTGAAACATCATGTGATGAAACTTGTATAAGTTTATATGATAATAAAAAAGGAATAATAATTAATGAAATATATAGTCAATCTTATATACACTCAAAATATGGGGGGGTAGTTCCTAATATAGCTTCTAAAAATCATTCAAAAAAAATAATAAAATTAATAAAAAAAGTAATCAAAAAAACTTCAATTAAAATAAAAAATATAAAAATAATTGCATTCACAGCTGGACCAGGATTATCAAGTTCATTAATAATAGGATCTACAGTAGCAAAAACTTTATCTTATTTATATAAAAAACCATGTATACCAATAAATCATATAGAAGGACATATATTATCAATAATGATATCAAAAAAAAAACCCAAATTTCCTTTTATATCATTAATAACATCTGGAGCACATACAATATTAACAATTGTTTATAATTTTAATAAATATAAAATTATAGGAAACTGTTTAGATGATTCAGCAGGAGAAGTATTTGATAAAATAGGAAATTTAATAAATTTAAAATATCCAGCAGGAAAAAAAATATCAAAATTTGCAAAATATAAAAAAAATAAATTTATTTTTCCAAAACCTATTACATCAAACAAAAATAATTTTAACTTTAGTTTTTCAGGTTTAAAAACACATATAATAAATTTTATTAAAAACAAAAATATTAATATCCAATTTAAATATGATTTATCATATTCATTAGAAAAAACAATAACAGATATTTTAGTAATAAAAACTATAAATGCAGCAAAAAAATATAATATAAATAAAATAAGCATAGTAGGAGGAGTAAGTTCAAATACTAAATTAAGAAAAAAAATGAATAAAATAGCAAAAAAATATAAAATAAAAACATTTTATCCAAATATAGATTTATGTACAGATAATGCTGCTATGATAGCATATACTGGTTATATAAAATATATAACAAAAAAAGAAAAAATAAATAATAATTATTTAATAAAAATAAAACCAAATTGAAAAATAAATGAATTATTTTAAATCTAAAAAATTATTTTTCAAAAATAAATTTTTTAAAAAAAAATATATTTTTTTATATCTTAAAAATCTTATTTTTTTTCTTATAAAAATTCCCTTATAACCTAATTTAATTAAATATTTATTTTTTATATTATTAATATTATTATATATAATATATATATATTTACAAAAAAAAGATAAAATATTATTTTTCAATAACAAATTTATAATTTTAATAAATTTATATAAAAAATCCAAAATTTTAGGATTTCTTCATACATTAATAATATTAAATAAATTTAATAATACTATAGATAAAATTTTATTTTTTAAAAAAAAAATCTTATAAAAAAAATAATATATATATTTATATATAATAAAAAATTTTTTTGGTAATCTTAATTTTTTACAAAAATTTAAAACTAAATTTAATATATATTTTTTTTTATAAAAATATTTTTTTGAAAATATTGAATAACCAAAAAAAGAAAATAAACAAATTAGATTAACTTCTAAACCTAATTTGTAGATATGATAATTATCAAATAATAATTTAAAATAATATTTAATTTTTTTATTATTAAAAATATTAATTATTTCAGAATAAATAAAATTACTTATATTATAAATATTAATTAAATTAAAATAAATAAATATATTTCCTCTAGAAAAAACTTTTTTAGTTTCTAATCAAATTCTTTCTGGTTTTATATATAAAAGTTCTTTAGAATTTACAACTTTTTTAATTAATTTTATAGTTTTTTTATGAATATAAAAACCAAATTTATAATAAAAAGAATATAATTTAATTACTCTTAAAACTCTTAAAGGATCTTCAGAGAAATAACATGAAACATGTCTAATAATCTTATTTTTAATATCATTAATACCACCAAAATAATCATAATATATACCTTTTCTATAAGCTATAGCATTTATAGTTAAATCTCTTCTATATAAATCTTCTCTTAAACTAATTTTTTTAGAAAAATTACATAAAAAACCTTTATAACCTTTACCTATTTTTTTTTCTTTACGAGCTAAAGCATATTCTTCATAAGTAATAGGATGTAAAAATACTGGAAAATCATTACCAATAGGTATAAAGCCAAGATCTAACATTTCTTTATAAGAAGCTCCTACTACAACTCAATCTTTATCTCTTATATTTAATTTTAGTAACTTATCACGTACTGCTCCACCAACAAGATAAATTTTCATTTTAATAAAATTAAAAATACTTTATTTTTTATAATTAAAAAAAATATTTAATATATTATAATCTATCAAATTATTTTGTATTTCTTTTAATGCTAAAATAGTACATTTATCTTTTTTCAATTTCTTTAAATAATTATCTTTAGAAAAAATTTGTATTTGTCTAGCACGAAATGAAGCAACTAAAACAAGATCAAATCTATTACCTATTTTATTAATTACATCTTGAATAACTAATTTTGACATACTATTTTACCTATTATAAAATTTATTTAAAAGATTTTTATCTATACATTTATATAATTTTTTATACCTATTTAATTTATGATTTAATATAGGAATATGAATTTTTTTTCAATACAATTTAATATTTAAAAATTTTTGTATTTTATCAAAAATATTAGGAATAATAGGACTTAAATAAATAGAAATAACAGAAAAAACATTTATTATTGTTGTACAAAATTTATGTAACTCTTTTCTTTTTTTTATATTTTTACATATTAATCAAGGTTTATAATCATTAATATATTTATTTACTAAGTCAACTAATTTATTAATTTCTAATATAACTTTATAATAATTAAAATTTAAAAAATAATTATTTATTAAATTATATTTACTAATAAAAAAATTATAAAAATTATAATTTAATAATTTATTAGATAAATAATTATTATAATATTTATTTATAAAAGGATATATTCTAGAAGGAATATTAATAAAATTATTTACAAAATTATAATTAATAGTTTTTATAAAATCACTTATACATAAATTTATATCATTTATTTTATATGATAACTTACTTGCAAAATAATATCTTAAACTATCAGAATCAAAATAATCTAATCATTTATCTACACTAATAAAATTATTTTTAGATTTAGACATTTTTAAATTATCAACTTTAATATGACCATGAACTATAATATTAGTAGGTTTTCTTAAATTTAATATATCTAACATTACAGGTCATAATAAACCATGAAAATATAATATATCTTTTCCGATAAAATGATAAATTTCATAATCACTATCAATTTTTCAAAAATCATAAAATTTTGAATAATCGTTTAAATAACAATATTTTTTAAAAATACTAATATAACCTAAAATTGCATCAAATCAAACATAAAACCATTTATTTAAAATATAAATATCAGGTATTTTAAAACCAAAATAAGGATAATCTCTTGAAATATTTCAATCAATTAAATTATTATCTAATCAAAATAATAATTGATTTTTTATTTCATTTTGAAAATTAGATATTAATATTCAATTAAATAATATTTTTTTATATTTCTTAATATTTATAAATAAATGACTAGTTTTTTTTAATATTGGAATAGTATTAGATAATAAAGAAATAGGATTAATTAAATCATAAGAACTATATATTTGATTACAATAATCACATACATCACTATATTGATTATATTTCTTACATTTAGGACATTGTCCTTTTATAAATCTATCAGGTAAAAAAATATTTTTATTTAAATCATAAAATTGATAAATATTTTTATTATATAATAAATTATTAATTTTTAAATTATTTAATAATAATAAACAATAAAAATAATTTATTTTATTATGAGTAGTATAATAATAATCATGTAATATATTAAATTTTTTAAATTGAATTTTATGCTCTTTTAATATATTATTAATCATAATTTCTGGAGATAAATTTAATTCATTAGATTTAATTATAATAGAAGTACCATGAGAATCATCTGCACATATAAAATAAACATTATTACCCAATAATCTTTGATATCTAACTCATATATCAGCTTGTATATGTTCTAAAATATGTCCTATATGTATAGGACCATTAGCATAAGGAAAAGCACAAGTAACTAGAATATTTTTCATAAAATAAAAAGTAATAAAAATCGGCGAGAGAGGATTTGAACCTCCGACCCACTAGTCCCAAACCAGTTGCGCTACCAAGCTGCGCCACTCACCGATTAAATGGGTGGTTAATGGGATTTGAACCCATGACATCTAGAACCACAATCTAGAGCTCTACCAACTGAGCTATAACCACCAATTAAATTAATTATATTATATAACAATTTCAAAAATAAAACTTAATATCTTTTCATCATATCAAAAAATTCATTATTTGTTTTTGTCATAGATAATTTTTTAATTAAAAATTCCATAGCATCAATTTCATTCATTGGTTGAATAATTCTTCTTAAAATTCAAATTTTTTGTAATTCATTTAAAGAAGTTAATAATTCTTCTTTACGAGTTCCAGATCTATTATAATCTATAGCTGGAAATACTCTTTTTTCTGCTATTTTTCTTGACAAATGTAATTCCATATTACCAGTACCTTTAAACTCTTCATATATTACTTCATCCATCTTAGAACCAGTATCAATTAAAGCAGTAGCTATTATTGTTAAACTTCCCCCTTCTTCAACATTTCTAGCAGCGCCAAAAAATCTCTTTGGTCTATGTAAAGCATTTGCATCTATCCCTCCTGTTAAAACTTTTCCAGAAGATGGAACAACAGTATTATATGCTCTTGCTAATCTTGTAATAGAATCTAATAATATAATAACATTTTTTTTATGTTCAACTAATCTTTTTGCTTTTTCAATAACCATTTCAGATACTTGTATATGCCTTAAAGCAGGTTCATCAAAAGTAGAAGCAATTACTTCACCTTTTACTAATCTATACATTTCAGTTACTTCTTCAGGTCTTTCATCAATTAATAAAACAATTAATACACAATCAGGATAATTATAACTAATACTTTTAGCTATATTTTGTAATAAAATAGTTTTACCTGCTTTAGGTGGAGCAACAATTAATCCTCTTTGACCTCTTCCTATAGGAGAAGCTAAATCTAATACACGAGAAGTAATATCTTCTTCAGAACCATTACCAATTTCCATATATAAACGATAATTAGTATGTAAAGGAGTTAAATTTTCAAATAAAATTTTATTTTTAGCATTATCAGGTTTACCATAATTAACAGTATTAATTTTTAGTAACGCAAAATAACGTTCTGATTTTTTAGGAGGACGTATTTTACCTGATATTGTATCTCCAGTTCTTAAATTAAATCTACGTATTTGACTGGGAGAAACATAAATATCATCAGGACCTGCTAAATAAGAACTATCAGAAGATCTCAAAAAACCAAAACCATCTTGTAAAATTTCTAAAACACCATTACCAAAAATATCTTCTCCACCTTTACAATGATTTTTTAATATAGAAAAAATAATATCTTGTTTACGCATTCTAGCTAAATTTTCTAATCCATTTTTTTTACCAAGAATAACTAATTCAGAAACTGACATGTTTTTTAATCGTGTAAGATTCATAATAAATAATAACAAATTAATTATTAATTGAGGAATAAAATAAAAATATAAATTTAAATATATAAATTTAAAAAATTTTTTAATTGTTTTTTATCTAAAAGACCTATTTTACTTGATAATAAAATACCTTTATTAAATAATATAATTGTAGGAACATTCTTAATATTATACTTTTTAATTATAAAATCAGATTTATTTACATCTAATTTAACAAATTTAATCTTATTTATATAATCTTTATAAACATCTTCTAACAAAGATACCAATAATTTACATGGCCCACAAAATTTAGATCAAAAAATAACTAATACATATTTTTTATTTAATAAAACTTCATTACTAAATAAATCATCATTAATATTTGTAATTTTAATATCCATAAAACCTCTATTATAAAACAAAAATAAAATATATTTTACTACATTTAATTAAAAACATAAATAATAACAATAAAATAATATTACTAGTATTTAAATAAATATTTAATAAATATAAAATAAAATAAATATAATTATTTATCTAATAATAAAATAATATTAATTAAATATATTTTAATTAATATATATATATATATTATAATTTAAAAAAAATAATACATAATATAATTATTATTATTTCTAATAAAATATTATAACTTATATTCTAATATAAAAAAAATAAAATACAATTTTTTTTTGATATAATATTTTTAAATAAATTAAAAATATTTTTATATATACAAATTTAAAATTAAAATAACAAATAAAATGATTATATCAAGTAAATTTAATATAGGACAAAAAGTAAGACATAAATTACTAGGATTTTTAGGAGTAATAATAGATGTAGATGCAGAATATTCATTATTTAATAATAAAAAAAAAATAAACATAAAAAAAAAATTCAAAAAATGTCCATGATATCATGTTATAATCGAAAATAATAATGGATATCCTATATATACATATATAGCTGAATTTCAATTAATATGAGAATCTGAAATAAATAATTTTAATCAATCTTCCTTAGATAAACTTTCAAAAAAAATTAAAAAACAATTTAAAATAAAAAAATTAAAAAATTAATGACAATATTAGGAATTGGAATAGATATAATAAAAATAAAAAGAATAAAATATATAAATAAAAAATATAAAAAAAAATTTTTAAAAAAAATATTAACAAAAAATGAATTAATAGAATACAAAAAAAAAAAAAATAAAATTAAATATTTAGCAAAAAAATTTACTTCTAAAGAAGCAATATCAAAAGCATTAGGTACAGGAATTAAAAAAGGAATAAATTTTAAAAGTTTTGAAATTTATCATAATAAATATGGTAAACCAAAAATAAAATTATTTAAAAAAGCTTTATTAATATTTAAAAAAAAAAAAGCCAAAAATATAAATATTAGCATAACAGATGAAAAAAAATATGCACAATCAATAGTAATAATTAGTAAATAATATAATTTTCTTTTTAAAAAAGTAAATAATACATATATGAAAAAAATAAATTTAAAAATAGAATACAGAAAAAAAATTGGATCAAATTATAGTAAAAAAATTAGAAACAAAAATAAAATACCAGCTATAATATATGGAAAAAAAAAAAAAAATATATTAATAAAAATAAATCATAATGATATATATAATAAAATAATAAAAAACCAACATAATAAAAAAATGATATTTTATTTAAAATTAAATAATCTAAAAATAAAAACAAAAATAAAAAATATACAAAAACATCCTTATAAAAACAAAATATTACATATAGATTTTATTTATTAATTTAATGAGTCGTACAGGATTTGAACCTGTGACCAATTGATTAAAAGTCAATTGCTCTACCACTGAGCTAACGACCCATAAATATTATTAATAAATATATTAATAATAATATATTATAATTTATAATTTATAAAAATAAAATATTAATTTTAATTTTTTTTAAAAAAAAATAAAATATAAATGAATATTAAAATAATAAAAAAAAAAATAAATATTTTATCTAAAAAATATAATAAATTTTTAATTGCATTTAGCGGCGGTATAGACTCAACTACATTAATACATAGTTTAATAAAAAATAAAAATATAAAAAATAAAAATATAAGAGCAATACATATAAATCATAATTTACATAAAAATTCAAATAAATGAGAAAAAAATTGCATTAATATATGCAAAAAATGAAATATAAAATTAATTATAAAAAATATATTTATAAAAAAAAAAAACAATATAGAAAATAAATGTAGAAAAAAAAGATATAAAATTTTATTAAAAAATTTAATAAATAAAGAAATATTATTAACTGCACATCATAAAAATGATCAATGCGAAACAATATTATTGTCCTTAAAAAGAGGTAGTGGTTTAAATGGTTTATCAGGAATTAAAAAAAAATATACTATAAATAAAAATATTATTTTTAGACCTTTTATAAATATAGAAAAAAAAACAATAATAGATTATGCTAAAATAAATAAATTAAAATGAATTAATGATAAAAGTAATAAAAATATTAAATTTGATAGAAATTTTATTAGAATAAAAATATTACCTAAAATTTTAAAAAGATGACCATTTTTTTTAAACTCTGTAATAAGAACATCAAAAATATGTTTAAAACAATCAATTTTATTAGAATATTTTATAAAAAATAAATTTAAAAAAATATTATTAAAAAATAATTTATTAAATATAAAATATTTAAATAAATGAGATAAAGAAGAATGAATATTAATATTAAGAAAATGAATAAAACTAAATAAAAAAAAAATGTTATCTTATAAAAATATAAATATATTATGATATAGTATATTTAAAAAACAAAAAAATAATTATTTTCAATTAACATTTAAAAAATTTATTATATATAAATATAAAAATCTATTATTTTTAAAAAATAAAAATAAAAAAAAAAAAAATAATACAATAATATGAAAAAATACTAATAAAAAAATAAAATTACCTAATAATATTGGATATTTATATATTAAAAATAATAAAAAAAATAAATTAAATTCAGTAAGAAAACCTAAAAAAAATGAAATTATATATATAAAATTTAATTATAATGGATATATAAATATATCAAATAAAAAAATAAAAATTAAAAAAATATGACAAAAATATAAAATATATCCTTGAAAAAGAAATAATATGCCAATTATTTTTTATAATAAAAAACCTATATTATGTCCAAATATATTTAAAACAAAATATTCAAAATCAAAAAACAATATCTATTGAAATATAAATTTAAAAAAATAATTTTTTATATTTAAATAACAAAAAATTAAATATATTATATTTATTTATATATTTAATACTATTATTTAATCTATCTCTAAATTCTATTAAATTTAAAGATAACATTTTATTACTTATAATTAAAATATTAGGAATACCTATAAAATCAAAATCAGTTAACATATTACCTATATGTAATCTTCTATTATCAAATAATACATTAATTTTATTAAATAATAAAAAATTATAAATTCTAAATGAAATTTTATACACATTAATATTATTATACATATTTATAGGTATTAAACCTATTTTAAAATGCGATACAGATAATGGTAATACAATACTATTATTATCATTATACTTTTCTATAATACTAAAAATTAATCTAGTAACTCCAATACCATAACAACCCATATATATCTTTTTATTTAAAAAAATATTTTTATTTATAAAAATATTAGAATAATAATCCATTAATTTAAAAATATGAGCTATCTCTATAGAATTATATTTATTTCTTTTTTTAATAATATTATTTTTTTTTATAAAATAAGAAATATTTTTACATACATCAAAAAAACCACTTACATTAATATTTTTAAAAAAATTTACATTATAATAAATATTATTTTTAAAATTAGATCCAAATATAAAATTTTTTCAATTTAATAAAGAATAATCAGCTATAATTTGATAAAAATATCCAAAAGGACATATAAAAATATTACTAACATTAAATTTTTTAATTATATATTTTTTTTTTAAAATTTTTATATTAATAATAAAAGGAAAAATAATATATAATTTATTAATATCAATTTTTTTTCTATAAGGAATTAAAACAAACATAAAATAACTATATTTAATAGTATATATTTTAATTAAAATTGTTTTAACAAAAAAATTAATATTTATTATATTTTCTATTTTATTTTTTAATAAATATTTTGAAATATCAAATAATTTAATTTTTCTAAAACTATTTTTAATATTTTTATTATTTTTATTATTTATATTATTTTTATAATATATATTATAATTTAAAATATTGTTAATATATTTATTATAATATATTTTATTATCTCCATAATAAGAATTAACATGAAATTCATGAGATAATATACCACCTATATTACCACATTTAGATTCTTTATAAAAAAAATCTAAACCTATATCAAAAAATATATTTTTATATGCTAACAATATATCTTCATAAAATTTATCTAAACATTTTTTAGAATTATGAAAAGAATAACCTTCTTTCATAATAAATTCTATAGATCTTAAAATATTACATCTAGGTCTAATTTCATCTCTAAATTTATTTTGTATTTGGTAATAAAATTTTGGATAAAAATCATTTTTTATTTCATTACATACTATACTAGTAATAACTTCTTCATTAGTAGGAGATAAAATAAATAATTTATTATATCTATTATATAATTTAAATAATTCTTTACCATATAGATTATATCTATTACTTTTTTTTAATAAAATAGAATTTTGTAATATAGGAATATATATTTCTACACCACCTAAATTATTCATATATTTTTTTATAATTTTATTAATATTATTTATAATTTTTAAACCATTAGGTAATCAGATATATATTCCAGAAGATAATTTTCTTATTAACCCTCCTTTAATCATAAAATTATATATTTTATTACTATCATTACTAATTATATTTTTTTTTGTAAATAAATAATATTGTTTTGTTTTCATATATAAAATACAAATATACTATTTTTTTAAATTAATCATTTTACCTAAATTACATCCACCTAAAAGATGTAAATGTAAATAATCAATTTCTTGACCAGAATTTTTATTACAATTAAATATTAATCTATAACCACTTTTATTAATATTATTTTTTTTAGCTAATTTAGAAGCTATTA
Organism: Candidatus Stammera capleta; assembly: GCA_036689405.1. Taxonomy (GTDB): domain Bacteria; phylum Pseudomonadota; class Gammaproteobacteria; order Enterobacterales; family Enterobacteriaceae; genus Stammera; species Stammera capleta_X. The sequence continues at coordinate 237,335 of CP144815.1, forward strand.
TTAACATTTTTCCTAATATTAAAATATTACTATTGTTAATATAATTTAAATTTTTTATATATATATTAGGAATTATAATGATATGAATAGGACATTTAGGGTTAATATCATTAAAAGCTGTAACATATTTATCTTTATATATTATTTTTGTCTTTGTTTTATTATTAATAATTTTATTAAAAATATTATCTTTCATTTTTTATCTTATTAAATTAAAATTTTTTTATATTAATAATTTAAATTAATTAAATATATTTATTGATATATACAAATTAATTTTATATTATATAATATAATTTATTATAAAAAATAATTTTTATATTATATATAATAAAGGTCTATAGCTCAGTGGTAGAGCACACCCCTGATAAGGGTGAGGTCAGTGGTTCAAATCCTCTTAGACCTATAATAAATAGGGGTATAGTTTAATCTGGTAGAACGATGGTCTCCAAAATCATAGGTTAGGGTTCAAATCCTTATATCCCTGTCCATAAAAAATAATATTAATAAAATAATATATGAAAAAAAAAATTTTTATAAAAGAAATTAAAAAATTCATTAAAGAAGAAATAAATAAAATATTAAATAAACATAATGGGTCAATAAAATTTATTAATATAGATAAAAATAATAATATATTATTAAAATTTAAAGGTAATTGTAATATATGTTTATTTAAAAAAGAAACATTTACAAATTTAATTATTAATAAACTAAAAATTAATTTTCCTAAACTTAATAATATAAATTATATATAAAAAATAATTATTTATTTACAACGAGATATATAACATTTTAATTTAGTATTAATTTTAATTAAATCACCACAATTTATAAATTGTGGAATTTTTAATTTTAATCCTGTATTTAAAATAGCTATTTTATTTTTTTTATCTTTTTTATTTAATATATAATTTACTTTAATATTAACATATTTTGGAATATTTATATCTATAGGTTTATTATTTCAAAAAACAATATCATATGTATTATTAAAATATATTCAATTTTTATATTTTAAAATTATATTTTCACCTAAAAAAATTTGTCTATAATCATTATTATTAATAAAAAATCAATTATTTTTAAACTTATAAATATAACTATAACTATCTATAAAAATATTAGCTTTTTTTATATTATTAAATAATTTAAAATTTTTAGTAAATAATTTATTATTAATTAAATTTCTTATTTTTGTTCTTATAAAAGAACCACCCTTACCAGGTTTAATAAAACTTAAAAATTCTATTCTATGTGGTTCATTTAAATATATTATATTACTACCTAAAAAAAAAATACTTTTAATATTTATCATATAACTCATATAAACTTAATTTTTAATAAAAAAATAAAATTTTATAATACATAATATATATTTAAAATATATAATTAATAAATAATTTATATACAATTAATATATAATATCAAATTAATAAAATATATTTATAAAAAATATTATTTTATTAAATATAAAAATAAATTAATATTAATTTTTTTAAAAAAAATAAATAAAAATTTATTTAATATTTTCTATATATAATATACTTAAATACTTTTGTATAAAAAAATATTTAAAATATATTATATAAATTTATTAATTTAATTTATATATATATAAATATAATAATAATAATTTATATAAATTAAATAATATATTTTCTTTTAAAAAAAATATAATAATAATAATTAAATATATATATATAAAAAAATGTATAAAAAATATAATTCATTTAATAAAGAAAAAAAAATATATAATTATTGAAAAAATAATAATTTTTTTAATCCTAATAATAATAACAATAATAAAAATAACTTTTCTATTATTATGCCTCCTCCTAATATTACTGGTAATTTACATATAGGACATGCATTTCAACAAACTATTATAGATATAATAGTTAGATATAATAAAATGAAAGGAAAAAATATATTATGAATAATGGGTACAGATCATGCAGGTATATCAACTCAAATTTTAGTAGAAAATTATCTTAAAAAAAAAAAAATAAAATTATCAAAAAAAAAAATTATAAAAGAAATTTGAAAATGAAAAAAAAAATATGAAACTAAAATTAATAAACAAACTAAATTAATAGGAAGTTCTATATATTGAAAAAAAACACATTTTTCCTTAAATAAAAATTTTAAATATGCAGTAAAAAAAGCTTTTATAAAATTATATAAAAAAAAATTAGTATATAAAAAAAAAAAAATAGTTAATTGAGATAAAAACATAAAATGTTCATTATCTAATTTAGAAATTAATACTAGAAAAAAAAGAGTAAAAAACTATTTTATAAAGTTTAAAATATTTAAAAAAAATAAATATATTATTATAAAAACTACTAAACCAGAAAAAATATTATCTATAACAGCAATTATAATTAATAATAATAACAATTTTTTAATAAATCCTATAACTAATAAATTAATTAAAATAATAAAAAATAAAAATATCAATAAAAAAATAAATATTAAAATAATACCTAATTACTATAATAAAGATTATAAATTCGTTAAAAAAAATAAATTAAATTTAATTAATTTATTTAAAAAAAACGGAAATATTCATAATAATATAAAATTATATAATTATAAGAAAAATAAAAAAAAAATATTAAAATTTAAAAATTTAAAATGAATAAAAAATTTAAATTACTTAATAGTAAGAAAAAAAATAATTACTTTTTTAAAAAAAAATAAACTAATTAAAAATATAAAATATAAATATATAAATATTAAATATAGTAATAAAACTAATTCTATTAGTTTACCAATGTTAACAAATCAGTGGTACATAAAAACTTCTATATTAAATAAAAAAGTATTAAAAAATATAAAAAATAAAAAAATATTAATATTTCCAAAAAAATATAAAAAATTATTTTTTTATTGAATTAGAAATATGAAAGATTGATGTATATCAAGACAAATATATTGAGGACATAAAATACCTGTTTGATATGATGAAAATAAAAATAAATATATAGGTTATAATATAAAATATATAAAAAAAAAATATCCATTCTTAAATAAGAAAAAATTAAAAAGAGATAAAAATATATTAGATACTTGATTTTCATCTTCTTTATGAAGTTTTACATCATTAGGATGGCCTAATAAAAAAAATAAATTAAAAAATTTTCATCCTTTAAATTTAATAGTAAGCGGTTTCGATATTATTTTATTTTGAATATGTCGTATGATAATGATGACATTATTTTTAATAAAAAAAAATAAAAAGTCTCAAATACCTTTTAAAAAAATTTTTATTACTGGATTATTAAGAGATGAAAATGGTAAAAAAATGTCTAAATCTCTAGGTAATGTAATAGAAATATCAGATTTAATAAAAGGAATATCTTTAAAAAAATTATTAAAGAAAAGAACAAAAAATTTAATTAAAAATAATGAAATTAATAAAATTAAAAAAAATACAATAAAATTTTTTCCTAATGGAATCAAATCAAATAAAATTGATACAATAAGATTTTATTTAACATCAATATATAATTCAACACTAAAAATTAATTTTAATAAAAATGAAATAATATATGCTTATAATTACTGTAATAAATTATGAAATGTATGTAAATATATATTTGAAATAATTAAAATAAATAAAAATTTAATAAAAAATAAAATAAATTTTAATAAACTATTTTTAATAGAAAAATGAATTTTATATAAATATAATAAATTAATTACAAATTTTAGAAAAAATATAAATTTATTTAAATTTAATTTATTAAGTAAAAATATTTTTAAATTTTTAAAAAATTACTTTTGTGATTGATATATAGAATCTATTAAATTAAATATTATGATTAAAAATAGTAAATTATTTTTAATATATATTATTAAAAATTTTTTAAAAATATCTCATTTAATAACACCATTTATTACAGAATATATATGAAAAAAAAATTATAAAAATTCAATTTTAAAAGAAAAATTTCCTAATATAAAATTTAAATTAAATAATTTTAAAAAATATAAAAAAATATTTAATATATTCAAAAAAATTGTATTTATAATAAGAAAAAATAAAAATAAAAAATTAAAAAAAATATTTATTTTAAATTTAAATTTAGAAGATAAAAATATTTTAATAAAAAATAAATATTTATTTAAAATATTAAAAATAAATAATATTTTTTATTTTAAAAAATATATTTTTTTAAATATATATAAAAAACATATATATAAAAAACTCTTTTTTATAGAAAAAAATATTTTTATATATAGCGAGTAACGGGATTTGAACCCGTATCTTTAGCTTGGAAGGCTAAAATAATAACCATTATACAATACTCGCAAAAATAAAATGGTGGGAGAAGGATTTGAACCTTCGAAGTTATTAATAACAACAGATTTACAGTCTGTCCCCTTTAACCACTCGGGAATCCCACCTTCTCCGTTTTTTTTAAATGCCGGCTACCGGAATCGAACTGGTGACCTACTGATTACAAGTCAGTTGCTCTACCTACTAAGCTAAGCCGGCAAAAATGGAGTTAAGCGGAATTGAACCGCTAACCTTCTGATTGCAAAACAGATGCTCTACCATTTGAGCTATAACCCCTCACTTCTTTTTTTATATATAGTAAAATTATTATATATATTTTTAAAAAAATAAAAATATTTTTAATATAAATATATCATAATTTTATATATTTTTTAAAATATTAATAATAATATTTTTATTTAATAAATTTATTTTTCTTCATATATATTAAAATTGATATAATTGAAGCTGGGGTAATTCCTGATATATGATATATATCATTTAAACATTTAAATTTATATTTATTTAATTTATATTTTATTTCTTTAGAAAGATTTGGAATTAAATTATAATTTATATTTTTCGGTAAAATTATATTTTTATAAAAATTTAATTTTAATATTTCTAATTTTTGTTTATTTAAATAACCATTATATTTTATAAGTATTTCAGTTTCTTTTATAAAATTTTTATTAATATTTTTAATATTAAAATTGGTTATTATTTTATTTAAAGACATTGAATAATTACATATTAAAGATTTTATACTAATCTTTTTATTTAAATATTTATTTAAACAATATTTATTTATAATATTTTTATATTTTTTTTTTATAATTATATTTTTATTTTTAAAATATTTATAATTATTATTAATAATATTTATTTTTTCTAAAAAATATTTTCATCTATTCTTATTAATTAAATTTAATTTATATCCTTGAGGAGTTAATCTATAATCAGCATTATCTTCTCTTAAAAATAATCTATATTCAGATCTTGAAGTGAACATCCTATATGGTTCATCTACTCCTTTATTACATAAATCATCTACCATTACACCTATATATGAATTTAACCTATTAAGTATAAAATTATTTTTATTATTAACTCTTAATCCTGCATTTATACCAGCTAATAATCCTTGAGCTGCAGCTTCTTCATATCCAGTAGTTCCATTAATTTGACCAGCAAAAAATAAATTATTTATTATTTTACTTTCTAAATTTAAATTTAAATTTGTTGGATCTAAAAACATATATTCAACAGCATAACCTGGTTTAACAATTTTTGCATTTTCTAATCCTTTTATGGTTTTTAAAAATTTATTTTGTATTTCAATTGGTAAACTAGTAGATATTCCATTAGGATATATAATTTTACTTAATAATCCTTCTTTTTCTAAAAATATATTATGACTATTTTTATTTGAAAAATTTATTATTTTATCTTCTATAGAAGGACAATATCTTGGACCTATACCAATTATTTTACCATTATATAAAGGACTATATTTTATGTTATCTTTAATTATCTTATGAGTTTCTTTATTAGTATTTGTTATATAACATTTAATTTGAGGTAAATTATTAATTCTTTCTAATTTACTAAAAAAAGAAAAATAACCTATACTATCACCTTTTTGTTTCTCCAAATATTTATAATTTATAGATTCTTTTAAAATTCTTGGAGGAGTACCTGTTTTTAAGTAATTAAATTTAAAAGAATATTTCTTGAAAAATTTTACTAATTTTAAAGAAGTATGATCATTAATTCTACCTCCACTTTTAATTACATTTCCTATAAAAATTTTAGATTCTAAAAAAGTTCCTATAGCAATTATAGTAACATTACTATATATTTTTTTTTTTAAAGTTATAACTCCTTCAATAAAATTATTTTTATTAATAATTAAATCTATAACTTCATCCTGATAAATTGTAATATTTTTAATATTTTTTATTATATTTAAAGAATTAAAATTATATATTTTTTTATCTATTTGAACTCTAGTAGATCTTACAGCTTCACCTTTACTTGAATTTAAAATTTTATATTGTATAGCAGATAAATCTGCTAATTTTGCCATTAAACCGCCAAGTGCATCAATTTCTTTTACTAAATGACTTTTGCCTAATCCTCCAATAGAAGGATTACATGACATTTCCCCAATTTTATTAATATTATAAGTAATTAATAAAACTTTTTTAACCATTTTAGAAGATATATAACTTGCTTCTATTCCTGCATGTCCTCCTCCAACTACAATTATGTCAAAAAACATATAAACCTTTTAATAATTAAAGAAATTTAAATTATTATATTACATAATTTAAATATTTCAAATAGTATATTTCTTTTTTTAAAAAAAATAATTAAATTTTATTGACTAAAAAAAAAAGGTATATTATAATTTATAAATTGTAAAACTTTTAATATTAAAGAAATAATAATTAATTTATATTTTCTAAGAAGAATAAAATTTATAAAAAAAAAATTTTTATAGTAGATTGTAATATATATATATATAAATCTTTTTATATAATAAATTATAAAAAGAAAAATATTAATTTAAAAAAATCATTTAAAATTTTTT
>CP144816.1:0-5515 GCA_036689405.1 Candidatus Stammera capleta
AATTAATATGTTATGGGGATATTAAATATTTTGTTTGTTTTGAATTTAGTTCTTTACTTAATTTAATATATGGTATATATATATTATAATTAATATGTTATGGGGATATTAAATATTTTGTTTGTTTTGAATTTAGATATATTTTATTTTTTAATATTTAATTTATTTGAATAATTATTTATGATTTTTAAACCTGTTTTTAAAATGTTTATATTAATTTTTGGATAGTATAAAAATATATATTTTAATTTTTTTATAAATTCTATTTTAAAATTATATAAACCTTTATTAGAATTTTTATAATTGAATCCAAATTTATATTTTAATTTTTTTCAAGATATTATTATGAATTTTTTGTTTTTTATTATTTTTATTTTTCAAGTTAATCAAATATATATATCTAAAGCTAGTGGTGATCTTATATTTTTAATAATTTTAAAATCTATTTGTAAAGAATTATTTTTAATATTTTCATAAAATTGTTTTGATAAAGATATATTACTTTTTCAAAAAGAATTATTTTTTTTTCAAAAAAAAATAGCATTATTTATAATATTTAGATTTTTAAATTTATATATATTATTATTTTTATATATTATTGATATAGTAGAACTAAATAATCTAATAATTTGATTTCTAATTCTATTTATTGAACCGTTTTTACCTCCAGTTGGAGTAAATCCTAATTTTTTAAAAAATTCATTTTGAGATTTACCTAAGTAAATTATTGGAGATTTTTTTAATTTAGCTTCAGTACATAATCATATAATGATAATTCGTGGTATTTTTCCATAAGGTAGTCCATAATCTGGATCAGATATAATTCTCAAAGAACTATATTTAGTATTTTTTTTAAAAGAATAATTATTTACATTAGAGTGAGGAATTAAAGTACTAATTAAAAAATTATTTATATATCCGATAATTTTTTTTTTATTATTTTTTTTTTTAATCATATATTTTTTAATTAAATTAATATTATAAAATGTATTATAACTTAATAATTATATATATATATATTTATAAATAATATTTTTAAATATTTTTTTTTAATATTTTTTTATTTTTTTTAGAAAACTTATTATTTAATATTTTAAAATATATAATTTATTATTATATTTTTTTTTTACTTATAAATTAATTAATATTTAAATGTTTAAAAAAAAAATATAAATTATATTTTATTTATATATTTTTCTTTTAAATTTATCTTTTATTCCAGATTTTCTGTAGAAATAAGTATTTATTTTATCTCTTCATTCAATGGAATTAATGTATTGTTTTTTTAATCTTTTTTTAACATTTCTAAATATGTTTTTTTTTATATAAAATTTTGTTTTATTTCATAATTTTATTCATTTATAAATTTCTTTTACTCCCTCGAAATGAGTATTATATATATATTGTATAATAGAATATTTATATTTTTTAAGTTTATATTTATATGGTAAATTATGAAAGAATAATAGTAATTCTTCTGGACATTTTTTTGGATTATTAAATTTTATAAAATTTTTCTTGGAATATTGTTTTACAAAATTTGATCCATTTGATGTTCTATCATAACCTATATTATATCTATTAGAATTATGATATATACCAGAATTAATATATTCATATCCATCTACATTTACTTTATAGTTAAATATTGGATCAACCATTCCTCCTATTCCTAAAGGAGAAGTATATTTTTCATATATTTTTCAACTATTAAATATTATTTTTTTTATAATTTTTATAATTTTATTGTTATTACTTATTGATAATTTTATTCAATTTTTTAATAAATTGTTTAGATTTATATTTAAATTTCATAATATATTTCCGTAACTAAATATATTGGATTGAGATAAATAATTTCCAGTTCAATTATAATTATCACCTATATTAGATATAACTGATACTCCATAATATTTTGCATTATGTAATTTTCCAGAAATTAATTTTTTTATAGTAGATTTTTTATTTTTATAATAATAAGTATTAAAATTAAATATATTTTTTCATTGTATAGGTAATCAACATAAATCTATTTGTTGTCCTGTAAATTCTTGATTAATTTGTAATTCTAATATTTGGGAAGTTTTATTCATAGAGCCTAATAATGGAGATACAGGTTCTCTAACTTGATATCCAATAGGACTATTTATTTGTAAAATAACATTTTTTGGAAACATATTATTAAATTTTTTAAAATATTCATAATTATGTAATATTTTATCATTATTTTTATCTCTTCAATTTTGTTCTTTGAAAATATTACATTTTCATATTAAAATTCCATTAAAGTAATTTAAATTTTTTGCTATATTTTTACAACCTTCTATGTGATTTCTTTTATAAGAAATAGGTCCTTTATTATATTTAGAATCAGTTTCTATTAAAAATCCTCCAAGATATGGTAAATATGAATATATTTCTTCTATTTTTGTTTCTCATCAATTTATTACTTTTTTATTTAAAGGATCAAATGTATTTATTTTGCTTAATATTAATGGACTTTGATAATTAACTGATAAGAACATTTTTATATTATATTCATATAATATATTATAAATTTCATAAAGTTGAATTAATCAATTTTTTGTTATTAGAAAAGTAGATGATATATTAACATTTATATTATTTATACATATTGCGTTTATTTTAATACTACATAATAATTTGCAATAATATATAATTCTAGAAAAATTAAAGTTAATATTATTTTTTAAAAAAAAAATAGAATTTCCAGAATATCCTTTTTCTATTGATCCATCTAAATTATCTAAGTGTTGTATAATTCTTAATTTTACATGAGGTTTTTCGTGTATAAATATATTTTTTTTATTTATTTTTTTTAATTGTATCATTTCGAATATATGGTATAAAGAATATAAAAATCCATTTTTATTTTTAGAAAAAATAAATATTTTTTTTTTTATATTTTTAATTAAATATTCTTCATTTTTAAATTTTTTGTTAATAATAAAAATTAATGTAGCTTTTTTTATACTATTTACAAAATTTATTTTTTTTTTTATATAAAAAAGTATTTCATTTTTTATAAAAGAAAAATTTTTTTTTATATAAATGTTTTTAAATATATTAAAATATTTTTTTTTTTTTAAAATTTTATTAATATTTTTTAATCAGCATTTAGAAAATTTTTTATTTATCATTGTTTTATTTAAAAAATTTTTATTTTTTTTTAATTTAATTATTATATTATAATAAATTATGGATAAAAAAAAAAATAAAAATTTAAATATAATACCTGTTATAAGAGGTATTAGTATATATAATATATATAAAAAAAAAAAAATTATTAAAGATATTAAAATATATATTAAATATGTAAATAATATTAAAATAGTATTAAAATATAATGAAAAAATAGAAAATAAATTATTTATTAAATTAATAAAAATATGTTATATAAATAATATTAATTTAACTATAAATTTTAAATTTTATAATTTTAAAAAAAAAAAAATTATTAAATATATTAAATATATAAATTATGTAAAATTATTTATTAAAAATATAGAAAATATAAGAGAAATTTTTATAAATATTAATTATCAATGTAATGATATATATGAATGATATACTTTTTATAAAAAGTTTATTTTTTTGTATAAATATAAAAAAATAAACAATATAATTTTTATTAATTATTTAAGTAAATTAAAATATCCAAATAGTATAATTTTATTTAAAATAATAAAATTATTTAAAATTTATTTTAGTAATAAAATATTTTTATTAATTTCTTTATATAAAAAAATATTTAATAATATAATTAAAATTATACAATTTATTAATTGTATGTTAAATAAAAATATACCTATAGTTTTAAGTGAAATAAATAATGTTTCTAATATAGAATATATATTGTATTATACTTGTATGAAAAAAATAAGTTGATGAATAACTCCTAAAAAATATAAGTATTCTAAAAAAAAAAATAAGAAAAATAAACTTTTAAATTTTTTTTCTATTTTATATAGAAGAAATGGTATAAGGCAAACTTCTATAAAGAATATCTTAAAACCCTTAAGATATTAAGGGTTTTAAGATAATTTATCTTACTTTATTTAATCTTTTTCTTTAAAGAATTCATTTTTATTTTATTTATTTTCTTATAGGACAAGTATTTCCAGTAGCATTTTCTTCTAAGTTTCCTTTAGAAGAAACATTATTCATTTTTATTATAGAACCTTTTTTAATACTTACATTAGAAAATGTAACTTCAATATTATTACCTTTTATACCATTAAAAATAAAATTACCAGGTGTTAAGACTTTTACTGATTCAAAATTTATATTTTTAAATTGAGGTATTTTATTTCCTTTAGCATTTTTATTATAAAACATATCTAAATATATAGGATTTTTAACGTCTTTTATACATATATTTTTATATGTAATTAAATTTACTAAACCACCTTTAGATATATCACTTTTAATACGTAAACCACTAGTCGTACCATTCATAGATAAACTATCTACTAAAATATTATTTACTTTTCCTGATGTTTCACTACCTATGGACATTCCATGACCTTTACCAAAATTGTTGTTTATTATTGATACATGTGATGTAGGTCCATTTGAAGCTTTTATAGCTATATTATCATCTCCAGTACTTATATATGAATGAGCTATAGTAACATTACTTGATGATCCTGGATCTATACCATCAGTATTACGAGCATCAGCTGGAGTACTTATATTTACATTTCATGCTGTAATTCCATTAACATTATTTGTAGCAACATGAAAGTTAGGGGAGTTTTTTAAAGATATTTTATATAAAGTAAAATTTTTTGAATTTTTTATTACAATAAGTCTAGGTACATTTTGTGATTGTTTTTTTTCTTGAGCTTCACTAGCTAGGTTTCATCATGTTTTTGTACTACCTTTCATTACAGAATTACCTTGGCCGTCAATAATTCCTTCACCATATATACCAATATTTTCGGAATTTTTTGATGATATAAAAGGATAACATGATTTTCCTATATTATCTAATTTACCACATTTTTTATTTCCATTATCATATAACTTAGGATCAGGTATAGCTGATAATATAGTACCCTTATTTATTAATAAACCTCCATTTGAAGGTATATTAATTGGACCTGAATAAAAATGAAAGTTTTTGTTATCAGATTTTAGTTCTACTACTTTATTTTGTTTAGAGCAAATATCTATTGATTTTTGAATTAAACTAGTATTATTTTTATTATTAGCTTTTAATACAATACAGCTTGTAGGATTTACTGGTTCTTTAATATTACGTGTATCTCCAGAAGCTATAGCTGTATTTATAAATAAAATACTCATTAAAATTAAATATATACTTTTTTTCATACATATCCTATATAATTTGTCTAATAAAGTAAGTATTAATATATTTTTTATATATTTTAAATTTTAAATAATTATATCATAAAAATATGTAAAAATAAATATTTATTTATTTTTTATAAAATTTTTTGTAGTAATATTATATATATAATAATATTAT